>JAKLIE010000325.1 GCA_022709775.1 Pseudomonadota bacterium | reverse complement strand
GATCGCCTCGGCACGGCGCTCGTCGTCGCCTTTCGCGACGGCAGGACCCTCGGCCGCGGCCTCGGGACCGGATGCCTGCCCCTTCGCCGGCTTCTTCGCCGTGCCCGCGGGCCTTTCCTCGGCCTTCGGCTTCGCCGTCGTCCTCTTCGCCGCGCGCTTCTTCTGCTCGCGCACGAGGTCGTCGTAGTAGATGAACTCGTCGCAGTTCGCGATCAGGAGGTCGGAAGTCGAGTTCTTGACGCCGACGCCGATAACCGTCTTCGCATTCTCGCGCAGCTTCGACACGAGCGGCGAGAAGTCGGAGTCGCCGCTGATGATCACGAACGTGTCGACGTGCGCCTTCGTGTAGCAGAGGTCGAGCGCGTCGACGACCATCCGGATGTCGGCCGAGTTCTTGCCCGACTGGCGCACGTGCGGGATCTCGATCAGCTCGAAGCTCGCCTCGTGCATCGGCGCCTTGAACGCCTTGTAGCGCTCCCAGTCGCAGTACGCCTTCTTGACCACGATCGAGCCCTTGAGGAGCAGCCGTTCGAGCACCTTCTGGATGTCGAACTTCTCGTAGTTCGCGTCGCGCACGCCGAGCGCGACGTTCTCGAAATCGCAGAACACCGCCATGTTGGTCACGTCGCTCTCGCGGGCCATCGTGGCCTCTCTTCGTGGACTCGATGGGGTTAAAGATACCACTCCGCCCCTCTGGCCCGGCGCGTTACACTGATGCGGGTATTCATTTTCGCGCCCTCCCGATGCCGAACACCCCGCGCCGCCTCACCCCGCTCGAAGCCCGCGTCCTGGGCGTGCTCGTCGAGAAGGAGCGAACGGTGCCCGACACGTATCCGCTGTCGCTCAACGCGCTCGTCGCCGGCTGCAACCAGAAGACCAGCCGCTCGCCGCTGATGGAGGTGTCGGAGACCGAAGCGAAGCAGGCGCTCGACGAGCTCCGGTCGCTCTCGCTGGTCGTCGAGTCGTCGGGCGGTCGCGTGATGCGCTATGCGCACAACGTGCCCCGCGTGCTTGCCATCCCGACCGAGTCGGCCGCCATCGTCGCGACGCTGATGCTGCGCGGACCGCAGACGCCGGGCGAGCTCCGGATCAACACCGAGCGACTGCACCGCTTCGCCGACATCTCGTCGCTGGAGGCCTACCTGGCCGAGCTCGCGGCACGTCCGGCAGGCGCGCTGGTCGCGGAGTTGCCCCGCGCGCCCGGCGCGCGCGAGAACCGTTGGGCGCATCTCCTTTGCGGCGCGCCCGCGCCCATGGCGGTCGACGACGCTCACGTGTCTTCGCCGGGCATGACCTGCGGCGACGAGGATCGCGTCGCCGCGCTCGAAGCGCGAATCGCGCGGCTCGAGGACGCCATCGCAGCGCTGCGGACGGCGCGATAGCCTCGCGAACGAGGCGCCGCGCCTGCCGCGGATCGCCGTCGCGACCTCCGGCCGACCCGGCGTCGCATTGCGCCCGACGCCGGGTCACGCGCAGAATGATCCTACTGGCGCGGGCATCCGCAGCCCCACTTCCCCCTTGCCCCCCCGGGACCCGGACATGATCGATATCCAGTCGTTCTACGAAACCTCGAAGCCGATCGTGTTCGCGTTCGCGCTCAAAGCGCTCGGCGCGATCGCGATATACATCGTCGGCCGCTGGCTGATCGGCATCGTGAGCTCTCTCGTCACGTCCGCGCTCGAGCGACAGAAGATCGAGCCGACGGTGATCCGCTACATCGGCAACACGATCTCCGTCGCGCTGAACGTGCTGCTGGTGATCGGCATCCTGGGCTACTTCGGGGTCGAGACGACGTCGTTCGCCGCGCTGATCGCCGCGCTGGGCATCGCGATCGGCGCGGCGTGGGGCGGGCTCCTCTCCAACTTCGCCGCGGGCGCCTTCATCCTGGTGCTGCGGCCATTCAAGGTCGGCGATTTCGTCGAGGCGGGGGAGGTGACCGGCACGGTGCGCGCGATCGGGCTGTTCACGACCGCGATCGACACGCCCGACAACGTGCAGACCTACGTCGGCAACGCGAAAGTGATGGGCGGCACGAT
The DNA here is from genome assembly GCA_022709775.1 of Pseudomonadota bacterium. The sequence goes on along the minus strand of JAKLIE010000325.1, from coordinate 1,412 downwards.
CCGGAACTTCACGACGAATCCGTACCGGCGCGTCGACCTCACCGCGCAGCTCGACCACACGGTCGACCCGCGCGACGCGATCCGGCGCCTGAAGGAAGCGCTGCCGGCAATCGCGAACGTACAGAAGGACCCTGCGCCGCAGGTCGAGATCCTCGGCTTCAACGAGCGCGGTACGCAGCTCGCAGTGCGCCCGTTCGTGCACAACGACCACTACTGGCAGGTGTATTTCGACACGAACCTGGCGATCAAGCAGACGCTGGGGGCGGCCGGCTACCCGGTGCCGGAGGAATACACTCGCGAGCGTCAGGTCTGAACGCGACCGATCAAGGAGAGACACGATGGGACTGCTCGACGGATTGCTGGGACAGGTGCTGAGCGGTGCGCTGCAGCCGGGACAGGACGACGGCCGCGGCCTGCCGGACACGGGACGCACGGGCGGACAGAAGGCCGGGCAGGAGATGGGTGGTCTCGAGTCGATCCTGGGCGGGCTCGCGGGCGGCAAGGCCGGGGCCGGATCGGGCGGCGGTCAGGGCATGAGCGGCCTCGAGTCGATCCTGGGCGGACTCGCGGGCGGCCTGGGCGGCGGATCGGGTGCCGGCATGGGCCAGGGTGCGGGCGCCGCGGGCGGCGGCGCCCTGATCGCGGTCCTGTTGCAACTGCTTCAGAAGAGCGGCGGGCTCGGCGGCCTGCTGTCTCAGTTCCAGCAGGCGGGCTACGGCAAGCAGGCGGACTCGTGGGTCCAGCCCGGCGAGAACCTGCCGATCGACGGCGACGTCCTCTCGAAGGTGCTGGGCTCGGGCCAGCTCGACCGGATCGCGGAGCAGCTCGGCATGTCGCGCGGGCAGGCCGCCGACGAGATGGCCTCGGCGCTGCCCGACGTCGTCAACCAGATGACCCCGAAGGGTTCGGTACCCGACAACAGCGACGACGTCGTGAGCCGCGCGCTCGAGATCCTGCAGCGCGGCGGACGCTGACCGCGCGGAACGGGGAGCCCGGCGCGCATGCGTGACGGCGCTTCCGTCCCCGCGTGCGACAATCGCGGCGTAGCGATACGGCCGCGCGCCGCTCTCCGATCCCGGCCTTGGAACCCCTCACCCTCGTCAACGCACTGCTGCTCGGCATCGTCGAGGGGCTGACCGAGTTCCTGCCGGTCTCTTCGACCGGCCACCTGATCGTCGCCGGCTCGCTGCTCGGCACCACGGGCGAGACGGCGAAGGTGTTCGAGATCGCGATCCAGTCGGGCGCGATGCTGTCGGTCGTATGGGAATACCGCGCGCGCTTCGGCCATGCGATCGCCGGCCTCGGATCCGACCCCGCGGCGCGCCGCTTCGCGCTCAATCTCGCGATCGCGTTCGTGCCTGCCGCCGTGCTGGGGCTCCTGCTCGGCTCGCACGTCAAGGCCGTGCTGTTCG
>JAKLIE010000324.1 GCA_022709775.1 Pseudomonadota bacterium | reverse complement strand
GAGGTCCTGGGCGCCGAGGCGACGGACGCGCTCGAGCCGGGACGCAAGCGCGTGATGGCCGGCGAGCCGGTCACCTACGAGCTCGAGGTCGTCGACGCGCAGGGGCGCAAACGCTGGATCCGGGCGCGTTGCGTGCCGGACCTGAGCTTCGACGGCACCGTGAAGGGCGAGTACGTCGCCGGCCACGACATCACCGACCTCAAGCTCGCCCAGGACGCGCTTGCGGCGCGCGAGTCGCAGCTTCGCGCGATCATGGACGGGGTGCCGGCGCCCGTCGCCTACATCGACCGCGACGAGCGCTGCCACTACGTCAACCGGGCCTTCGTCCAGTACTTCGGCCTCACCGAGGAAGCGCTGAGCGACCTCAAGCTGCGCGACGTCGTCGGGCACGGCATCTACGAGAGCGCGCAGGCGATGGTGGCGCGCGCACTCGAGGGCGAGTCGACGGCGTTCGACCGACTGATCGGCGGCGCCAACGGGGTCCGGCGCTGGATGACGATCCGCGTCGTCCCGGACACCGGGCCGGCCGGCGAGGTGCACGGCGCGTTCGTACTGATGAACGACATTCACGGCCTCAAGCAGGCGCAGGAAGCGCTGCGCGCCTCGGAGGCCGAGCTGCGGCTCATCATGGACAACGTGCCGGCGCGGGTCGCCTACATCGACCGCGACCTGCGCTACCGGTTCGTCAACGGGCGCGACGAGGCCTGGCTCGGCGAGTCGCGCAAGGACCTGAACGGCCGCAAGGTCGAGGACGTGGTCGGTCCGCAGCGCTTCGCGCTCCTCGCGCCGCTCTTCGCGCGCGTGCTGACCGGCGAGACGATCGCCACCGAGATGCTGCTGCCGCAGCACGGCGCGTCCGGCACGCGGTGGGAGTCGATCCACTACGCGCCCAACCGGGACGGCGACGGCAACGTCGTCGGCATCTACGCGGTCCACGGCGACATCCACGACGAGAAACGCAACGAGGAGGCCCTCAGGCGCGTCAACTGGGAGTTGTCGAGTCACATCGGCAACACGCCGCTGGCGGTGCTCGAGTGGGACCGCGACCTGAAGCTCGTCCGCTGGTCGGAGCAGGCGCGCAACATCTTCGGCTTCGAGTCGTCCGAGGTGCTCGGGATGTCGCTCACCGACAACCCGATGCTGCACGAGGACGAGGCGGTCGGCATGGTCGACGTCGTCGGCAAGCTGATGACCGGCCTGGAGCCGCGCGCCACCGGGCTGACGCGCAACCTCCGGAAGGACGGCGAGACGATCTGGTGCGAGTGGTACCACTCGGCGCTCGCGGGCGACGACGGCCAGATCCTGTCGATCCTGTCGTTCGTGCAGGACGTCTCGGCGCGGATCCGCGCGGAAGAGCGGCTGCAGCACATGGCCACGCGCGACGCGCTCACCGGCCTGCCGAACCGTCTGCTGCTGCACGAGCGGCTCGCCCAGGCGATCGCGCAGGCGCGCCGCGGCGGGCGGCGCGTCGGCGTGCTGTTCATCGACCTCGACCGGTTCAAGAACGTCAACGACACGCTGGGCCACCGCATCGGCGACGAGCTGCTGAAGCACGTCACGCAGGCGCTCTCCGCGGCGCTGCGCGAGACCGACCTGCTCGCCCGGCTGGGCGGCGACGAGTTCATGGTGATCGTCGAGGACTTCGACGACCCGCGCGTGCTCGGCCGGATCGCGCAGAAGCTCCTCGACGCGATCTCGCAGCCGTTCCGGGTCGAGGAGCACGACATCTACGTGACCTCGTCGATCGGGATCGCCGTGTACCCGGACGACTCGGACGATCCGGACGAGCTGCTCAAGCACGCCGACGTCGCGATGTACCGCAGCAAGGAGCTCGGGCGCAACACCTACCAGTTCGTCGACGCGAACCTGGCCGAGCGGCGGCTGAAGCAGCACACGCTCGAGACGGCGCTGCGCGCCGCGCTCAAGGAAGGCTCGCTGGAGCTGCACTACCAGCCGGTCGTGCGGATCTCGGACCGCTCGGTCGTCGGCGCCGAGGCGCTCCTCCGCTGGAACGATCCCGAGCACGGCGACGTGCCGCCGCAGGTGTTCGTGCCGCTCGCCGAGGAGGCCGGCCTCATCCATTCGCTCGGCGAGTGGGTGCTGCGCACGGCCGCCGCGCAGGTGGTCGCATGGCGCGCGGCCGGCTTGCCGCTCACCGTGTCGGTCAACCTGTCCGCGCGGCAGTTCTACCGCGAGGACCTCGCGCAGCGCATCTCGACGGTCGTCCGCGAGGCGGGCTGCGAACCCGCCTGGCTCGAGCTCGAGGTGACGGAGACCTCGCTGCTGCACGACCTCGATGCGATCCGCCGCGTCCTCCACCAGCTTCGCGAGCAGGGCTTCAGGGTCGCGATCGACGACTTCGGGACCGGCTACTCCTCGCTTACGCACCTCAAGCACTTCCCGATCGACACGCTGAAGATCGACATCTCGTTCATCGCCGATCTGGAGACCGATCCGGGCGACGCGGCGATCACCGAGGCGATCATCGGGCTGGCGCGCGGCCTGGGCCTCAAGGTCGTCGCGGAAGGGGTCGGCACGCGCGAGCAGCTCGAGTTCCTCGACGCGCGCGGCTGCCACTGCTTCCAGGGGTTCTGGGTGAGCAAGCCGCTGCCGCCCGCGCGCTTCGTCGAGTTCCTGCGCACGCGCACGACGCACTAGGGCCTGTTGGCGCTACCGGCGCGAGTGCCCCGATAGCGCTGACAGGCCCTGGGGGATCAGTCCTCCAGCGTCTCCAGCCAGTCGGCGATCGCGCGCGCCGCGCCCTGCCATTCCGGCTCGAGCATCAGCATGTGCGCCATGCCCGGCAGGATGACCGCCTCGACGCCGTGATGGCGCGCGGTGGCTCGCGCGTCGGGCGGCGTGCAGATGCGGTCGCCTTCCGCGCCAAGCACCATCAGCTGCGCGCCGTTGCGCTCGGGCTTGAGCCAGTGGAGGCGCATCGACAGGTCGAGGATCGCCCGCGGGGACTCGCTCGCGAGATGGCTCGCCGACTCCTCCAGGATCGCGCGATCGACGCGGTCGCTGAAATAGAACGGCCGCAGCGCCTCGAGGACGTCCGCCGAGAGTCGCATCGGATCGAGCCCCATCATGTGCGCGAAGTAGTCGGGGCGCTCGACCGCGAGCCGCGCTGCGACGGGCACGAGCCCGGTCGGCGGAACCGGCGCGAGCAGCGCCGCGGCGCGCACCGGGGGCATCGCGAGCATGCGCTCGACGATCGCCGCGCCCATCGAGTGCCCGATCAGGATCGGCGGCTCCTTCAGCGTCCCCGCGACGCGCTCGACGTCGGCGGCGTAGTCGTCCAGTCCCGTCGCGAACAGCGTCCCTGCGCCGCCGCTCCTGCCGTGACCGCGCAGCGAGAGCGCGTGCGCGGGCCAGCCGCGCGACGCGAACCACGGCAGGAAGTGCGGCGTCCAGCACCAGCCGTCGGTGTAGCCGCCGTGGACGAACAG
>JAKLIE010000323.1 GCA_022709775.1 Pseudomonadota bacterium | reverse complement strand
GGGACTTCAGCCCGAACGCCTCCGCGGCCTCCTTCGAGACCTCCTGGATCGTGACGCCGATGCGTCCGCGGGTCACGCGGCCCTTGTCCTTCAGCTGGTTGACCGTGTTCATCGCGACGTCGATCGGGATCGCGAACGCGAGCCCCATGTAGCCGCCGGTGCGCGAGTAGATCATCGAGTTGATGCCGACGACCTCGCCCTTCAGGTTGAACAGCGGACCGCCCGAGTTGCCCGGGTTGATCGCCACGTCGGTCTGGATGAACGGCACGAGGTTCTCCTGCGGCAGGTCGCGCCCCTTGGCGCTGACGATGCCGGCCGTCATCGTGTTCTCGAGGCCGAACGGCTTGCCGATCGCGACGACCCACTCGCCGACCTTGAGCTTGTCGGGATCGCCGACGGTGACCTTCGGCAGGTCCTTCGCCTCGATGCGCAGGAGCGCGACGTCGGTGCGCTTGTCGGTCCCGACGACCTTCGCGAAAAACTCGCGGCGATCCGAGAGCCGCACCTTCACCTCGTCCGCGCCGTCGACCACGTGCGCATTGGTCACGATGTAGCCGTCGGACCCGACGATGAAGCCCGAGCCGGTCGACTGGGCTTCCTGGTCGCGCGGCGTGCCGCGGCGGGGGATCGGCCCGAAGCGGCGGAAGAAGTCGTAGAACGGATCGTCTTCGGACAGCTCGGGCGTCTGCGGTCCGCGACGCGCGCGCTGCGTCACGTCGATCGAAACCACGGCCGGGCCCTGCTTCTCGTAGAGCTCGGTGAAGTCGGGCAGCAACACGGCGCGCCCCTGCGCGTGGGCGACCGGGAGCGCGAGCGGACTGGCGAGCGAGGCGGCCAGCACCAGCGCGGCGAACGGACGGGTGAGCGGATGAGTCATGGTTTCCTCTTGGCGGGAATCGACGGGCCGGCATCGGAGCGCGACACGCGCTCCCGCCGGCCGTGGCATCGACGGAAAATTCCGGAGGCGATCTAGCGGCGCGTCACCGACGAGGCGATCGCCTGCACGGCGTCGGGCGGCGCCTCGCCGAGCGCGGTGATCACGTAGTCGTCCTGCTTGACCGAGTACTGGTTGAGGCCCCCCTGCCGCGCGCGCCCGACGTGGCGCTGCGGCCCTCCGCGCTGGTCGATGAATACGCTCACCGCCACGATGCCGTCGGAGTACACGAGCTGGGCGGCGCCGTCGGTCTTGCCGCCGCGCCCGCCCAGGCGGGATTCCATCACCTTCGTGAAGCCGGGGGGCAGCTTCGAGACCGTCCATCCGGTCTCCGATTCGACCGCCTTGCCCGTCCGGGGCCGCCTGACCTGCCAGTCCGGCGGCGACACCGGCCAGGTGGGCTTTGCCGCGTCGGGGCCGATCTTCGCGCCCAGCACGATGTCGAGGAACGCGATCTGCTCGACGACCTCGCCGCGCTCGTTGAGCATGCGCGCCTTGAGCAGGATGCCGGTCGTCGGGTCGGTCCACAGCTCGTGGCCGTAGCGCATCCCGTCCTTCGGTTCGAACGTCCACGCCTGGGCCTCGAGCCCCGCGACGCGGGAGATCCCGCCCTTGCGCACCGTGTAGTACTGACCCAGGGACGACAGCTGCTGCGGCGACAGCGAAGGAAACGCGTTGCGGAACGTGCGCGGCTCGACGCGAACCACTTTCGCATCCGGGTAGTAGCAGCGCACCTCGCCGTCCCTGCGGATCACTTCGCGCGCCGGTCCGTCGAGGTTGAACAGCTTCTCGTACTCCTCGCCGCCGTCGTTCACGTGGATGAGGCGCGCCGTCTCGACGCCGGACGCGCGCTGGTAGACGATGGTCCCCGTGTAGTTGAGCGTGCGCGCTGCGTCTGCCGCACGGCCGAGCAGCGCCGTCGCGTCCTGGGCCACGGCCGGGACGGCGAGCGCGAGCGCCGCGCCGGCGACGAAGGACGCTACCGTCCGCCGCATCGCGGGAATGCCCAGCCGCATCGGACCTCCCGCGGTCACCGGGCGATCGCCGCGTCGCCCGAGACCGAGACACGCTGGATCGGCCCGAGCCCCTGGATCGGCGTCGTCGGGGAGATTTCCCGGTGCGCCATCAGGTATTCGGCAGGAATCACCTGCGGGCGCAGCGAATCGGCCCGCAGGGACGCGGCCTCTCGCGCGAGCGCCACCGTCGACGCGGGCGTGTCGGTGAGCGACACGGCGGTCCAGCCGACCACGGCAACCGCGGCGACCGTGGCCGCCATCGCCCAGGCCCACGTCGCCGGCCGGTCGACGCGCCTCTGCGGCGCCAGCACCGTCGGCTCGTCGGCAAGCGCCGCGGCGAGCCGGCGCGACACCCGCGTCGCCGGCGTGACGTCGCCGCGCAGCGTGTCGCCGATCACGTGGTAGCACATCCACGTCGCCATCGCACCGTCCTGCCGCAGGCCGGCGAGCGTTCGGTCGACCGCGCCGTCGTCCTCGAGCTCGCCGTCCATCAGGCGCGAAATGTCCTCGTTCATCACCATCTCCGGTTCTCGTCGGTGCCGAGCAGCGGTCGCAGCTCGACGGCGATCGCCTCGCGCGCCCGGAAGATCCGGGATCGCACGGTGCCGATCGGGCAGTTCATGACACCTGCAATTTCCTCGTAGCTCAAGCCTTCGATCTCGCGCAGCGTGATCGCCGTCCTCAGGTCGTCGGGCAGCGAATCCACCGCCTTGTTCACCGCAGCCGCGACCTCGCGGCCCATCAGCTCGTTCTCCGGCGTCGCGGTGTCCCGCAGCGCATCGGCATCGTCGAAGGACTCCGCATCCTCGTTGTCGAATTCGGTCGTCGTCGGCGCCCGGCGTCCCAGCGCGACCAGGTAGTTCTTCGCCGTGTTGATCGCAATCCGGTACAGCCACGTATAGAACGCACTCTCGCCGCGGAAGTTCGGAAGCGCGCGGTACGCCTTGATGAAAGCCTCCTGCGTGACGTCCTCGACCTCTCCCGGGTCGCGCACCATCCGCGACAGGAGCCTCCCCAGCTTCCGCTGGTACTTCATCACCAACAGCTCGAACGCGCGCTTGTCGCCCCGCTGCGCGCGCTCGACCAGCTGTTGATCGACTTCGCGATCACCCATCCGCCGGTCTGCTCTTCCCTGAGTCGTTCGTTCTTATGCCCGCCGGCCGACGGGCGCACGTCCGGGAAGACCCGGTGATGCGCCCGGACGACCACCCTTGCGCCGACCGCCGGGGCACGCGCTTGCTCCAACTGACCACGCAGGCGCCCCCAAGTTCACCGCCCGGCCGTGGGCGCCGGAGCTTCCCGATGCCCGTACGGTTTGTCCAGGACAACCACGCTCCGAATGGCGCCCACCGCCGTCCCGCGCGCATTGTGCAGCGTCGCCGCCGCCCATGGGGCCAGTTCTCGCCGCGCCCGCTCGTCCACGACGCCCAGCGCTTCGAGCACCGCGATCGTCGCCGGAGGGAGCGCACGGCCCGCACCATCCCCCACCTTGATCGCGATCCCCAG
>JAKLIE010000322.1 GCA_022709775.1 Pseudomonadota bacterium | reverse complement strand
GGGCCGCTGCGTGATCGCGAACGGCTCGCGCGCGACGATCGCCGAGCTGGCCGCGCGGGTGCCCCGGCTCGTCGTCGTGTCCGTCACCGCACGCCGGGACGCGTTGTCCGGCAGGATCGCCGGCCGCGGCCGCGAGCACGGCGACGCGATCGCCGCGCGGCTCGACCGGGCCGTGGAGCTGGTCGTCCCGCCCGGCGTCGAGCGCATCGACGTCGAGAACGATGGCACGATCGAGGACGGCGTCGAGCGCTTCGTGGCCGCGATCGACGGCGCTGCGCACCGGCTGAGCGTGGTCCGCTACCCGGTCGACACCTGGCGCGAGCGCATCGCCTACCTGCCGCCGGGCAGCATCGTCGGGGCGACGGACTACCTCGGCGCCGGCCGCGTCGAGATCGAGGCGGACGGCCGGTCGATCCGCACCGGCCTCCACGTGGCGAGCACCGAGCCTGCGCTGGCCGTCGACGAGATCGGCCTTTCGCGGCAGGCGTTCGAGGATCTCGGCGTGCCCGAGGGCACGCGGGTCGAGTTGCGGCGCGCGCCCGCGCCGCGGAGCCGCGATGCGCTCCGCGCGAAGATACGCGGCGCGAAGCTGACCGAGGACGATTACGCGGGGCTCCTCGGGGACATCGTCGCGGGCCGCTACTCCGAAGGCGAGGTCGCCGCGTTCCTGGTGTCCGCCACGCGCAGCCTCGGCGACGACGAGGTCGTCGCGCTCGCGCGCGTGCGGTCCTCGCTCATGACGCCGGTGCGCTGGGACGAGCCGATCGTCGTCGACAAGCACTCGATGGGCGGCGTCCCCGGCAGCCGGATCACGCTGATCGTCATCCCGATCGTCGCGGCGCACGGCCTCGCGATCCCGAAGACCTCGTCGAGGGCGATCACGTCGGCGGCCGGCACCGCCGACGCGATGGAGGCGCTGGCGCGGGTCGACCTCACCGCCGACGAGGTGCGCGAAACGGTCCGCCGCGTCCGCGGCTGCATCGCGTGGAACGGCCGGCTCAACCACTCGGCGCTCGACGACGTGATGAACGCGATCACGCGCCCGCTCGCCATCGACTCGAACCGGTGGTCGGTGGCATCGATCCTGTCGAAGAAGCTGACGGCGGGCTCCACGCACGTGATCGTCGACCTGCCCTGGGGACCGCAGGCGAAGCTGCGCACGCGCGACGAGGCCGTCGATCTCGGCCGCCTGTTCGAGCACGTCGGACGCGCGCTCGGCCTCGTCGTGGAAGCGCACGCGACCGACGGCTCCGCGCCGATCGGCCGCGGCATCGGCCCCGCCCTCGAGGTCCGCGACGTGCTCCAGGTGCTCGACAACGATCCGGCGGCGCCGCACGACCTCTCCGCGAAGGCGATCGCGTTCGCGAGCCGGATCCTCGCCTGGGATCCCTCGATCGCGACGGCGGACGCCGGGCGCGCGCGCGCCGAACAGCTGTTGCACTCGGGGGCCGCGCGCGCGAAATTCGACGAGATCGTCGAGGCGCAGGGTCGGCGGACGCCGCCCGCCCGGCCCGGTTCGCTCACGCATACGGTGCACGCGAGCGCTTCCGGCCGCGTCCGGGCGATCGACATCCTGCAGATCAGCGAGATCGCGCGGCGCGCGGGCGCTCCGGTCGACAAGGCGGCAGGCGTCGACCTTGCCGCCCGCGTCGGCGACGAGGTTCGCGGCGGCGACGTGCTCTACACGATCCACGCCAGCGCCGCCGTCGACCTCGAGGCCGCCGCCGCCATCGCGGACATCGACACCGGCGTCCGCTGACCCGAGCGACCGGACACACCCAGCCCCCAAGGGGATCCGCGCACGCAGGCCGGATACCCGCGTCCTCCCACCCCGCCCAAGGAAGCCTCCATGAAACGCACGATCCTCGCCGCCACGCTAGCCCTCGCGACCGCCGTTCCCGCGATGCTCGCCCACGCCCAGTCCAACGCGCCGATGAAGGTCACGCTCGCCGGCGGCTCCGTCGGAGGCGCCTGGAGCGTCGCCGGGAACGCGATCGGCGAGACGCTGCGCCGCGAGTACCCGAACACCTCGTTCACCTACGAGCCGGGGCGCGAGCAGTCGAACATCCTGCTGGTCTCGCAGGGCCGGGTCCAGCTCGGCATCGCGCACGCGCAGCTCGCGGGGCGCGCCCTCGCCGGGGGCGAGCCGTTCAAGCAGCCGGTGACGAACCTCCGCGCGATCGCCGTGATCGACCCGCAGGCGGCGATGCAGGTGTTCGCGCGCAAGGGGTCGGGTTTCGAGAGCTTCGAGCAGGTCCGTCGCGACAGGAAGCCGATCAGCGTGGCCCTGAACCAGCGCGGCACGATGATGGCGCTGGCCGGCGAGGAACTGCTCGCGGCGAACGGCATCCCGGTGAAGGACATCGAGGCCTGGGGCGGCAAGGTGCACTACGTCGCCTACAACGAGGGGCTCGAGATGATGAAGAACAAGCAGGCGGACCTGATCGTCAACCTGCTCGCGTTCCCGTCCGGGCAGGTGGCCTCCGCGACCCGCGAGATGCAGGTGCAGATGGTCGGCCTGTCGCCCGACGTCGTGGGCAAGCTCGACAAGTCGCTCGGGATGGTGCCGGTCGAGGTCCCGGCGAAGACCTACGACTTCCAGCCGGCCGCGGTGCCGTCGACGACCGCCACCGTCGTGCTCCTCGCGAGCGCGTCGATGAGCGACGAGGATGCGGGCAAGATCGTCGGCGCGATGCTGAAGAACATGGACTTCCTCAAGCAGTCGCATGCGATGATGCGCCATCTCGATCCCGCCTCGCTCGCTCGCGTGGCCCCGCTCGCGCTGCACCCGGGGGCCGAGAAGGCGTACCGCGCCGCCGGCGTCCTCAAGTAGTCCTCCCGGCCCCCGGGAGCCCGGGGGCCGCCTTCGACGCCAGGCGGGAGAACGACCTTGATGAAAGCGTACGAGTGGATCGCGCGCGGTCGGCCGCGGGAAAACGGCCCGCCTGGCCGGGCGCTCGCCACTGCGGTCGCCATCGGCCTCGCCGGGCTGCTGATGGCGATGGCGTTCGGCGTCTACGTCGACCGCTCGATCGCGCTGCACCTGTTCGTCGGCGGCATGCTGACGCTGGCGTTCCTCACCGTCACCGGCAATCCGCGGCGCCCGACCGGCCCCACGACGGCCTCGTGGCTGCTCGTCGCGGCGTCGTGGGCGGCGTGCCTCTATTTCGTCGCGATGCACGACGCGCACGCGAAGCGCATCCCGATGATCGACGAGCTTTCCGTCGCCGACATGACCGCGGCGATCGCGCTCACGGTGCTCGTACTCGAGGCGACGCGCCGCTGCATCGGCATGACGCTCGTCGTCCTGGTGCTGGGGTTCCTGGCCTACGGCATCTGGGGGGATCGCCTGCCCGGCTCCTTCTCGCACCGCGCGCTCAGCGCCCAGGAGATCGTCGACCACCTGGTGTTCTCGACCAGCGGCCTGCTGGGGCCGGCGCTCGAAGTCGCGGCGTTCCTCGTGTTCGTGTTC
>JAKLIE010000321.1 GCA_022709775.1 Pseudomonadota bacterium | reverse complement strand
CGCCACCGCCAGCTCGACGTTGAACTGCGCGAGCAGCACGTCGAAGTAGACGACGGTAACCCGGAGGATCAGGTCCTGCTGCGCCGAGGCCAGCGTGAAATCCGCCTGCTCGACCGCCCGCTTCGCCTGGTCGTAGGCGACGACGTTCTGGTAGCGGTAGATCGGCTGCGCCGCGCTGATCGTGAGCCCGTAGTCCTGGTAGTTGCCGCTCGAAATGACCGGAGGCGAGCTGCGCGAATTGCTGTAGACGTCGTTCGCGTTGGCCGTCGCGGAGAGCGAGACGTTGGGCAGGAGCGCGGACTTCGCCTGCGGCGCGCGTTCCTGCGCCGCGAGCCAGATCGCCCGCGCGGACGCGAGCACCGGGTCGTTGCGCTGCGCCTCGCGGTAGACGTCCATCAGGTCCTCGCCCGCGGCGGGAAGCGCGGCGAACAGGAGCGGGATGGCGAAGGCGAGAATGCGTCGGTTCATCGTCGGGACTTTCGGGTGTCTCGTTCAGTACCGCGGCATCGCGGGATCGACCTGGTCGGCCCATGCGGCCATTCCGCCGGTCAGGTTCCAGACCGCCATGAACCCCGCGCGGACGAGGTAGTGGGCGACCTGGCGGCTGCGCACGCCGTGATGGCAGACGACGATGACGTCGCGTTCGCGCGGCAACTCGCCGAGCCGACCGGGCAGCTCGCGCATCGGCACGTGGACGACCTCGGGGAGCGCGCAGCGCGCGAGCTCCCAGGGCTCGCGGACGTCGACGACGACCGGGGGCTCGCGATGCTCGTCCGCGCGCCAGCGGGCGAGCTCGGCAGGGGCGAGCTCGCGGATCAAAACACGAACCGGGCCGGTGCCGGCGCGTTCGCGAGCGGCCCGACCACGGTCTCGAACAGGGCGACGACGGTGCGCGACCCCGGCGCGGTCCACCGGTGCATGCGCGCGGTCATCGCCGGCGCGTCGCCGACGATCGCGAATACGCGGCCGCCCGGATTGAGCTGGGCGAGGAACGCCTCGTGGAGCACCGGCGTCGAGCCGGTCAGCACGATCGCATCGTAAGTGGCCTTGCCCCACCCCCGCGCGCCGTCGCCGGTGACGACCTCCACATTGTCGAATCCCGACCGGGCGAGCTTCGCCGCGGCGTCGCGCGCGAGCCGCTCGCGGATCTCGACGCTGGTCACGCGGCCTGCGAGGCTCGCCAGCAGCGCGGCGAAGTAGCCGCTGCCGGTGCCGATCTCGAGGACCGACTCGCCCGGACGCAGCTGGAGCTCCTGGAGCACGCGCGCCTCGAGCTTGGGCGCCCACATCGCCTCGCCGTCGCCGAGCGGGATCTCGAGGTCCGCGAACGCGAGCGCGCGATGCGCGGCAGGGACGAACTCCTCGCGGCGCACCGTGAAGAGGAGGTCCAGGACGATCGGATCGAGCACGTCCCAGGGACGGATCTGCTGCTCGACCATGTTGAACCGCGCTTGCTCGAAGTCCATCGGATTCGCTCGGGAAGTGGCGGGGCGCAAGTCGGCCAGTGTCGTCCCTCCGGAATTGCGCCGTCGGTGACCGGAGTCACCGCAGCGCCTCTCGCCGCACCGGACGAACGCGCCGACCAACTGACCGGCGGTCATTTATTATGCCGTCCACGATTATCCCACGTCAATTCGCCCGGAATCAGTCGGCTGCCGAGGATCCGTGGACCGCGGCGGCGCGCGTGGCCCGGCGGAGGTCCCGCCGCTCGCGGCGGGCGCGTCGCGCCTCGGCCCAGCGATCGAGGTACGCGTAGAGGACGGGGACGACGACGAGCGTGAGCAGCGTCGAGGTGATCACGCCGCCGATGATGGCGCGCCCCATCGGCGCCTGGTTCTCTCCGCCCTCGCCCAGGCCGAGCGCGAGCGGAAGCATCCCTCCGATCATCGCCGCGGTCGTCATCAGGATCGGCCGCAGGCGCACCTGGCCCGCGTCCAGCAATGCGTCGTGAAGGCTGGCACCCGCCCGCCTCGAACGGTTCGCGAAGTCGACCAGCAGGATCGCGTTCTTGGTCACGAGGCCCATCAGCATGATGAAGCCGATGATCGAGAAGATGTTGAGCGTCGTTCTCGTGAGCAGCAGCGCGAGGAACACGCCGATCAGCGAGAACGGGAGGCTCGCCATGATCGCGAGCGGCTGCGTGTAGCTCGCGAACTGCGACGCCAGGATCAGGTAGATGAAGATGACCGCGAGCCCCAGCGCGCCGAGCGCGGCCTGGAAGGACTCCTGCATGTCCTGCTGCTGGCCCGCCGCCTGGAGCCGGTATCCCGGCGGCAGCTGCATCGCGGACGCGATCTTCTGGACGTCGCTCCCGACGTCGCCCGCCGGCCGCCCCTCGACGTTGGCGTAGATGCCGACGCGCCGCTGCAGGTCCTGGCGCTTGATGATCTGCGGGCTCGTCGTCTCGACGAGCTCGGCGACCTGCCGCAGCGGCACCATCCGCATCTGGCCGTCGGGCCCGCGCCTGCTCGACGTAAGGTACAGGTTGCCGAGGTCGGACGCCATCCGCCGGTGGTCCTTCGCGAGCTGCACGTTCACCTCGTAGTTCTGGCCGTCGGGGGCGAGCCAGTAGCTCACTGTGTCGCCGGCCAGGAGCGGCCGGATCGTCGCGCCGACCTGCTGCACGTCGATGCCGAGGTCGGAAGCGACGTCGTTGTTGAGGCGGATCGACAGCGCGGGATTCGCCGCCTTGTCCGACGTCTCGAGGTCGGCGATTCCAGGGACCGTCGCGGCCTTGTCGGCGAACGCCTTCGCGATCCTCGACAGCGTGTCGGAGTCCGGACCGAGCAGGTTGAACCAGATCGGGCGGTCGTAGCCGAACGCGAGCTCGATCCCCGGGACCGGGCGCAGCGCCTCGCGGATCAGCCGCTCGAGCTGCACCTGCGAGCGCTTTCGGCCGGCGCGGTCGACGAGCTTCAGGTTGACGCGCGCGTAGTTGCGGCCGTCCTCGGTGCCGACCGTCGTCATCGCGAGGTCGATCTCGGGGAACCTCTTCAGCACCTCCTCGACCTCGCGAACCTTGCCGTCGGTGTACTCGAGGCTCGACCCGACCGGCGTGTTGAGGCGCAGCGAGATGAACCCCTGGTCCGACTGCGGGATGAACTCGGTGCCGACCAGCGGAACGATCAGGAAGCTCGCGAAGAACGACGCCAGCGCGATCGCGATCACGCTCCTGCGGTGGCCGAGCGCCCAGCGCAGCACGCGGCCGTAGGCCACGTGCACGCGTTCGACGCCGCGCTCGATCCACGCCATGAAGCGGCCGAGCCACGGCAGGTGCCTGAACCGCGTCTCCGGCGGGTCGTGCCACACCGACGACAGCATCGGATCGAGCGTGAAGCTCACGAACAGGCTCACCAGCACGGCGACGGCGACGGTGAGACCGAACTGGAAGAAGAACCGTCCGATGATGCCGCTCATGAACGCGATCGGCACGAACACCGCGACGATCGCGAACGTCGTCGCCATCACGGCCAGGCCGATCTCCTC
>JAKLIE010000320.1 GCA_022709775.1 Pseudomonadota bacterium | reverse complement strand
AGACCGGCTGGCCGATCCTGTCCGCGCAGCCGGGCGTCGAGGAGACGCCGCGCAAGTTCGGCAGCCCGTCGTTCCCGGTCTACGGCTACGACGTCCGGCTCGTCAACGAGACGACCGGTGCGGACGCGGGCACCGACGAGAAGGGCGTGCTGATGATCGCGCCGCCGCTGCCGCCGGGTTGCATGACCACCGTGTGGGGCGACGACGAGCGTTTCGTCAAGACCTACTTCTCGACCTTCCGCGACCGGATGCTCTACTCGACGTTCGACTGGGCGACGCGCGACAAGGACGGCTATTACTTCGTCCTGGGCCGCACCGACGACGTGATCAACGTCGCCGGGCATCGACTCGGCACGCGCGAGATCGAGGAGGCGGTGCAGGCGCACAGCGGCGTGGCGGAGGTCGCGGTCGTCGGCGTCGCGGATGCGGTCAAGGGCCAGGTGCCGGTCGCATTCGCCGTGCTGAAGGATCCGTCGAGGCTCGCGACGCCGGAAGGCATCGCGGCGATGCGCAAGGAGGTGATGGACACCGTCGACCGGGAACTCGGCGCGATCGCGCGGCCCGGCCAGGTGCACTTCGTGACGCTGCTGCCGAAGACGCGCTCGGGCAAGCTCCTGCGCCGCTCGATCCAGGCGCTCGCCGAAGGGCGCGACCCGGGCGACCTCACGACGATCGAGGATCCCCTGGCGCTCGAGCAGATTCGCGAGGCGCTGGGCCCGCGCTGACGGGACCGGGAGCGCGCAAGCGCGTCTCCGGCCTCGGGCCGGCGAGGGCGCGGAACGCTCGGGCGTCGTCGCGCAGCGCCGCGGCGAACGCGCCGGGCGCGTCGTCGATCGGCTCGTAGCCCAGCGCCTCGATGCGCCGGCGCAGCGTCGGCGAGCGGATCACCGCCGCATAGGCCTCCTCCAGACGCTTCACGACCCCGGGTGGCGTGCCCGCCGGCGCGAGCAAGCCGTACCAGGGTGCGACGACGACGGACGGGAAGCCCGCTTCGGCGGTGGTCGGGACGTCCGCGATGCGCGCCACGCGCTTCGGGCTCGCGATCGCGAGGAAGCGGAGCGCGCCGGATTGCGTGTGCTGCGACAGCATCGCGACCTCGTTGAAGTACAGGTCGACGCGCCCGGCGACGACGTCGACGAGCGCCGAACTCGCGCCCTTGTATTCGACCGGAAGCATGTCGACGTCCGCCGCCGATCGGAACAGCGCCCATGCGAAGTCGGTCGTCGTCCCCGGACCGAGTGTCGCGTAGGTCAGTTTGCCGGGCTTCGTCCGCGCGAGATCGGCCAGCTCGCGCAGCGAGCGTGCCGGAACCGACGCATGGACCGCGAAGCCGAACGGGACGTGAGCGACACGGCCGATCGGGATGAAATCGCGCTCCGGGTCGTACCGGATGTCGGTACGCGTGACGGCGCCGATCACGAGGTTGGAGAGGCCGCCGAGAAGCAGCGTGTAGCCGTCGGGTGTGGCGCGCGCGACCGCCTCGGCGCCGATCGTGCCTCCCGCCCCCGGGCGGTTTTCGACGACGGCGCCGACGCCCCAGTATTCGGCGAGCGCGTCGGCGACGATGCGCGTCACGTTGTCGGTGGCGCTTCCCGCCTGCTGCCCGGCGACGATCCTGACGGGACGGTCGGGAAACGGCCGGGCACCGTTCGCGCAAGAGACCGAAGGAACGACCGCCGCGAGTGCGCAGGCGAGAAGGGAGGGCAGGAAGAAGAGGGGAGCGCGCGTCATCGGTGGCGTGGGATCGTTCGGGTTCGTCCGGCGGCCCGGACCGGCCCGCATCTTCGCACGAACGCGGTGTCGGTTCGTCGGACGCGCCGCGCTCGCGACATATAATCGAGGCACGCCGCCGATGACGTGCGCGCGCCTCGGCGCCGGGCTCGCGGACTCGAGCCGACTGCCGACGATCGCCTGCCTGCTGCTCGGCGCGCATGCGACCCGCCCGGATTCCCCGTATGACCGACAGCGATCACGCGGAGCTGACCGCGCACCTCCTCTCCCTCGCCGGACGTGCGCCGAACGCGCCGGCGCTGCTCGCGCCCGGGCGCACGACGATGTCGATGGCGTCGCTCGCCGCGCACATCGGCCGACTGGGCACGACGCTGTCGGCGTGGGGAATCGCAAGGGGCGACGTGATCGCCTGGTCGAGCGGCGACCGCGTCGACACCGCGGCCGCCATGGCGATCCTGCCGGCGTCGTGCACGTTGGCGCTGCTCCACGCCGCGGGGACGCGTGACGCGATCCGCGACGTTCTGGTGCGTCTCAGGCCCAAGGCGGTCGTCGTCCCGGACGACGACGACGCGGCGGTCGTGCTCGCGGCGAGGGAACTCGGCCTGGCCGAGATCACGGTCGACGGCGCCGGCCGCGAGGAGGCGGGATCGTTCGACCTCGTGCTGTCGCGTGCCGCGCCTTCGCTGGAGCGCAGCGACCGACTCTCGCCCGCGTGGGCGCTGATCGGGGCGACCTCTGGCGCGACGGGGCGACCCAAGCTCGTCTCGCACGGTCATCGCCAGATCGTCGTCACCGCGCTCGCGACCGGCGAGCGCCTGGCGCTCGGTCCGGGCGACATCTCCGGGCATCTGCGCCCGCTGCACCTCGCGGGCGGCATCCGCAGCGCGTTCATGCAGTCGCTGGTCTGCGGCGGCGCGGTGAACGTGCTGCCCGAATTCGACATGGAAGCGCTGGCGGACGAGTGCGCCCGCGGAAACGTGACCTACGTTTCGGCGTCGTTCACGCTGTTCCGCGAACTGCTCGTGCGCCTGGAGTCGGGACAGCCGTTCGACAAGGGTCGCCTGCGCTTCGTCCGCGTCGCTTCGGGCCGGCTGGAGCCCGACGAGATGGACCGGCTCGAGCGCCTGCTCGGCGTCCCCGTCGTCACGGGGCTCGCGTCGAGTGAAACGGGGACGACGACGCATCAGTCGCTGCCGCCCGCGCCGCGCAAGCGGGACTCGGTCGGGACGCCGGTCGAATGCGAGATCCGGCTGGTCGGCGACGACGGGCGCGTCGTCGGGCCGGGCGAGGTGGGCGAGCTCCAGGTGCTGGGCCCGCAGCTCTTCGACGGCTACGTCGACGATCCCGGGCTGAACGCGGCGGCGTTCGTCGACGGATGGTTCCGCACGGGCGACCTGGCCATCATCGACGAGGACGGCGAGGTCCGTCTCGTCGGGCGCGCCAACGAAGTCATCAATCGCGGCGGCGACAAGATCTCCCCGGCCGAGGTGGATGCGGTCCTGATGACGTTGTCCGGCGTCGCCGAAGCGGCGGCGTTCGGCATCGCGCATCCGCGGCTCGGTCACGAAGTGGTGGCGGCGGTCGTTCGCCGCCGGGGGTCGGCGGTCACGGCGGACGAGGTTCGGGCGCAGGTGCGCACGCGTCTCGGTGCGCGGTGCGCGCCGCGGCGCGTGTGGTTCGTCGATGCGTTGCCGCGCAACGAGGCAGGGAAGCTCCTGCGCCGCGAGCTGCCGGCGTGGGTCGACCGCGACGCCGCGAC
>JAKLIE010000032.1 GCA_022709775.1 Pseudomonadota bacterium | reverse complement strand
GGGATGTCGCCGCCGTCCGCCGGGTGCGCGACGCCTTGCGTCGGCACCGGCGCCGCGGTCGCGGTCGCGGTCGCCGGCGCCCGCGGGGCGACGGCGGGGGTCTGCGCAGACGCGACGATCGCGGGCGAAACGGTGCGCGGTCCGGCCTCGATCCTGGCCGCAGGCGCCTCGCGCTCGCCGGAGGCCGGGCCCGGCGCGTTGCCGGCCCCGCGAATGGCCCGCTCGGCGTCCTGACGGTTGCGGCGCATCAGCGCATCGGCCTGCTCGAGCAATTCGCGCGCGGTGGGCATCGGTCAGCTTCCCGGCTCGAGCGCGTGATGCTGCATCGCATACCCGCGATCGCGGTAGAACTTCCATCGGCGGCGCCCCGCTTCGGCCGCCGCGTCGTCGCGGCCGACGATGTCGGCGAGGCGCTCGAAGCGGCTGAAGAACGGCGGCGGGTCCGGGTGCAGGTTCACGAGCACGCAGGCCTCGCCCTCGTGGTCGAGGACGTCGTCGACGAGGATCGGCGTCTGCGCCGCGAGCGGGCTCGCGAGCCGGCAATGGGGGAGAAAGCCGGTCGCGGGCACGGTCCAGAGCCGCCGGTCGAGCGCTTCGGTGGTCGCGGAATCCGGCGTGAGCACGCGGACGTGCCCGTGCTGACGCCACGCTTTCGCAACGATGCGCGCGGCGACGTCGAGCGGGTCGTCCGCGCCGGTGTAGAAGTCGATCGAGGTCATCGCGGATCGTGCGCCCGGATTCGCGGTCAGCCGGGACCGGCCTCCTCGGCCAGCAGCCACGTCACGAGCAGAGGCACCGGACGCCCGGTCGCGCCCTTCTCCTTGCCTTCGCGCCACGCGATGCCGGCGATGTCGAGATGCGCCCAGTCGAACTTCTTCGCGAACTTCGACAGGAAGCATGCGTCGGTGACGCTGCCTCCCGCGCGCCCCGCGACATTGGCGAAGTCGGCGAAGTTGCTCTCGAGCCCCTCGTGGTACTCGTCCCACAGCGGCATCGGCCAGCCGCGGTCGTACGCGTCGTCGCCCGCGGCGACCAGCGCGCGCGACAGCGTGTCGCTGTTGCTGAACACCCCGCAGGCGACGTGGCCCAGCGCGATCACCATCGCCCCGGTGAGCGTCGCGACGTCGACGACCGCCTCGGGCTCGTAGCGCTCGGCGTAGGTGAGCGCATCGGCGAGGATGAGTCGTCCCTCGGCGTCGGTATTGAGCACCTCGATCGTCTGGCCCGACATGCTCTTCACGATGTCGCCGGGCTTGGTCGCGCGGCCCGACGGCATGTTCTCGCAGGTCGGCACGAGGCCGACGAGGTTCACGGCGGCCTTGAGCTCGGCGACCGCCCGGAACACGCCGAAGACGCTGGCCGCGCCGCACATGTCGAATTTCATCTGGTCCATGTCCGTGGCCGGCTTGATCGAGATTCCGCCGGTGTCGAACGTGACGCCCTTTCCGACCAGCACGACCGGCTTCGCCTTCTTCGGCGCGTTGCGGTACTCGAACACGATGAATCGCGGCGGCTCGTCGCTCCCGCGCGTCACCGAGAGGAAGGATCCCATGCCCAGCGCCTCGATCTGCGCCGGCTCGAGCACCTCCACCTTGAGCTCCGGGAACTCGGTCGCGAGCTTCACCGCCTCGGCGGCGAGGTAGCTCGGCGTGCAGACGTTGCCCGGAAGGTTGCCGAGGTCGCGCGCGACCTCGACGCCGCGGGCGATCGCGAGGCCGCGTGCGGCGGCCTTCTCGCCGGCCGCGAGGTCGGAGCGCTGCGGCACCGACAGCGTGAGCTTGCGCAGCGGCCGGCGCACCTCGGCCGGCTCGCTCTTCATCCGGTCGAAGCGGTAGACCGTCTCCATCGCGACGGCGACGGCGTGCTCGACGCGCCACGCCACTTCGCGCCGCTTAACCTTCTCCTCGGTCAGGTAGACGACCGCCTCGTACGAGCCGGTTTCGTTCAGCAGCTTGACCGCCGACCGCACGGCCTTGCGGAACTCGCGGTCGCGGAAGTCGCGCTCCTTGCCGAGGCCGACGAGCAGCACCCGGTCGGCCAGCGTGCCGCGGACGTTGTGGAGGAGCAGCGTCGATCCGAGCTTGCCCTCCATGTCGCCGCGACGGATGATCTCGCCGACGTAGCCGTTCGAGGCGCGGTCGATCAGTTCGGCCGACAGCGAGAGCTTGCGGTTGTCGAACACGCCGACGACGACGCAGGCGCTGCGCTGCTTCTCGGGGCTGCCGCTTTTTATGGTAAATTCCATCGACTGTCCTTCCTGCCCGTCCGGCGCCGCTTTAGCGCACATTATTGCCGTTAGCGACCATTCCGGGCATTTTCGACAAATGATGGCGAAAAAGTCAAGACTTTTCCAGCCGTCATGATCTTTCGGCGAACGCTGGTCCGCGAGCTCACGGCGACGGCCATCGGCCTGTTCGTCATCCTTGCGGCGATCCTGTTCACCAACCTCGTGCTGCGACTGCTCGCGCAGGCGGCCGGCGGCGCCGTCGCGCCGGACGGCATCATGGCGCTGCTCGGCTTCGCCGCGCTCGTCCGCGTCAACATCCTGCTCGCGGTCGCGCTGTTCCTGACCGTGCTGCTCACGCTGTCGCGCTGGCACCGCGACAGCGAGATGATCGTCTGGATGACGTCGGGGCAGTCGATCACGGCGCTCCTGAAGCCGATCCTGTGGTTCGCGGCGCCGTTCCTCGTCGCGATCCTCGCCCTGTCGCTGTTCCTGTCGCCGTGGGCCGAGCAGCGCAAGGCCGAGTTCGAGCGCCAGCTCGAGTCGCGCGACGAGCTCTCGTTCATCACGCCGGGGCTCTTCCGCGAGTTCAGGTCCGCGCACCTCGTCGTGTTCATCGAAAGCATCAACACGTTCGACGGCACGATACGCAACGTCTTCCTGCACTCGATCGACGACGAGAAGGACTCGACGACGGTCGCGCGCGTCGCGCGCCTGCAGGAGGGGCCCGACGGCGCGCGCTACGTGGTGCTCGAGGACGGTCGCCGCTACGAAGGGGCGCCGGGCAGCCCGGACTTCCGCGTCGTCGAGTTCGAGCGCCTGGGCCGCGTCATCCAGCCGGCGGTCGCGCGCGCGATCCCGGTGTCGCGCAAGGCGATGCCCACCGAGGGGCTGCTGATCGCGGACGGAGACGCCGAGCGCGCGGAACTGTTCTGGCGCATCTCGATCCCGATCCTCGCCTTCGCGCTCACGCTGCTCGCGATCCCGCTGGCGCACGTGAACCCCCGGCTCGGGCGTACATTCAACCTGTTCTCCGCCGCCTTCATCTACTTCAGCTACACGAACTGCATCAACGTCGTGCAGAGCCTGATCGCCCAGGGCAAGCTCGACTTCTGGGTCGGGCTCCTGCTGCTTCACGGCACGGCGTTCCTCGTCGTCTTCGTGCTGTTCCGTCACCATCTCTCGGCGTACGGCCTGTTCCGCCGCCCGCCGCGCGCCGGCCCGCCAGCGGTCGGGGGAGTGGCCGCGTGAGGACGCTCACGCGCTACGTCGGACGCGACGTGCTGTTCGCGACGCTCGCGATCTTCGTGGCGCTGCTGTCGCTGTTCGCGTTCTTCGACCTGATCAACGAGCTCACGGACGTCGGCAAGGGCGGCTACACGCTCTCGGCGGCGGCGCTGTTCGTCGCGCTCCACCTTCCGTCGCGGCTGTACGAACTGTTCCCGGTCGCCGCGCTGATCGGCACGCTGTTCGCGCTCGCGCAGCTCGTCGCCAACTCCGAGTACACGGTGATGCGCGCATCGGGCGCGTCGCTGTGGCAGATCGGCTGGGGCGTCGTGCGCGTCGGCATCCCGCTCGCGCTCGCGACGTTCCTCGCCGGCGAGTTCATCGCGCCGCCGGCCGAGCGGCTCGCGCAGACGATCCGCGCCACCGCCCGGGGCGACAGCTCGCGCTTCGTCGCGCAGCAGTTCTCGTCGGGCTTCTGGTTCAAGCAGGACCGGACGTTCGTCAACATCCGCACCGTGCTCGCGGACCTGACGCTCGTCGGCGTGCGCATCTACGAGTTCGACGACGGTATGCGGCTCACCGCGTCGCGGTCGGCCGAGAGCGGGCGTTTCAGCGGCGACGGGACCTGGGAGCTCCGCAACGTCAAGGCCACCGAGCTCGACGGCGATCGGGCCCGCGTCAGCACCGTGCCGACCTGGACCTGGACCACGGTGCTGCGCCCCTCGCTGCTCACGGTCTACCAGGTCGCGCCCGAGCGCCTCGAGATCGCGACGCTCTGGGACAACATCCGCGTGCTGGGAGCGGGAGGAGCGGCCAGGACGAGCCGCTTCGAGATCGCGTTCTGGAACAAGGTCTTCTATCCGTTCGCCGTGCTGGCGATGATGGTCGTCGCGCTCCCGTTCGCGCACTTCCAGCGGCGACAGGGCGGCGCGGGCTTCCGGATCTTCGTCGGGACCATGCTCGGGCTCGCCTTCTTCCTCGCGAGCCGGCTGTTCTCGAGCCTCGGCGTCCTCAACGACTGGCCGCCCCTCCTCGCGGCGACGCTTCCGCTCGTGATCTTCACCGGACTCGCCGTCGGGATGCTTGCCTGGATCGAGCGCCGGTGAGCGTCGCGCGCGCGCTCGTGCGTGACGCCTCGGTCTCGGCGCTGGTCGCGGGCTTCGTCACGGTCCTGGTCGGCTACTCGAGCTCCGCCGCGATCGTGTTCGAGGCGGCGCGCGCGCTCGGCGCGTCCGAGCGCGAGCTGGGCTCGTGGATGGTCGCGCTCGGACTCGGCATGGGCGTCACATGCATCGTGCTGTCGCTCGTCTGGCGCGTCCCGGTCGTCACCGCGTGGTCGACGCCGGGGGCCGCGATGCTCGTCACCGGCGTCGCCGGCGTCACGATGTCCGAGGCGATCGGCGCGTTCATGCTGTGCGGCGCGCTGTTCGCCGTCGCGGGATTCTCCGGCGTCTTCGAGCGTGCGATGTCGCGCATTCCCGCGGGAATCGCAGCGGGCATGCTGGCAGGCGTGCTGCTGCGCTTCGGCCTCTCGGCGTTCGCGGCGCTCGCGACCGACTTCGCGCTGGTGGCCACGATGCTGGCGGTCTATCTGGCGGGACGGCGCCTGTTTCCGCGCTATGCGGTGCCCGCGGTGCTCGCCGCCGGCATCGCGATGGCCGCGACGAGCGGGTCGATCGGCCTCGCCTCGGTCTCGCTCGCGGTCGCCCCTCCCGTGTTCACGGCGCCGTCGTTCTCGTGGCAGGCCACCGTCGGCGTCGCGATCCCGCTGTTCCTCGTGACGATGGCGTCGCAGAACGTGCCCGGCGTCGCGACGATGCGCGCCGCCGGCTACACGACGCCCGCCTCCCCGCTCGTGGGCTGGACCGGCGTCACGACCGTCGCGCTCGCGCCCTTCGGTGGCTTCGCCTACAACCTCGCCGCGATCACGGCGGCGATCTGCATGGGCCGCGAGGCGCACGCGGATCCGGCGCGGCGCTACGTCGCGGCCGTGTCCGCCGGCGTGTTCTACCTCGCACTCGGCGTGCTCGGCGCGACCGTGGGCGCGCTGTTCGCCGCGTTTCCCCGCGCGCTCGTCGTGACGGTCGCCGGGCTCGCGCTGCTGGGCACGATCGGCGGCGCGCTCGCGGCGGCGCTCGAGAACGAGCGCGAGCGCGATCCCGCGACGATCACGTTTCTGGTCACCGCGTCGGGGGTGACGCTCGCCGGCGTCGGAAGTGCTTTCTGGGGCCTGTGCGCCGGCGCTCTCGCGACGACAGTCCTGGTGCCGCGCCGGGCGACGGGCCGCTGACCGGACGCCGGGGGCGTTCCCGACGAAAAGGCCCCGGGGCTCGCGCCTGGGGGCCTTCGATCTTGCGCGGGGCCGAAGCCCCGAATTCGCCCCCGGGGGAAGCGCGCGCAGCGCGCCTCGGGGGGACCGCACCCGCCTCCGGGGGAAGCGCGCGCAGCGCGCCTCGGGGGGACCGCACCCGCCCCCGGGGGAAGCGCGCGCAGCGCGCCTCGGGGGGACTGACTACCCGTCAAACGCCCGCTTCGGGGGCGCCCGGCGAAACGTTCGCGTACTTGTGCTGCCGCTCGCCCTTGACCGTGAAGTTCACGGTGCCGTCGCACAGCGCGTAGAGCGTGTGGTCCTTGCCGATGCCGACGTTGGTGCCCGGATGCAGCACCGTGCCGCGCTGGCGCATGATGATGCCGCCGGCGCGGATCTTCTCGCCGCCGTACACCTTCATGCCGAGCATCTTCGGGTTCGAGTCGCGCCCGTTGCGGGAACTCCCGCCTGCCTTCTTGTGTGCCATGGTGTGTCTTCCTTACCCGACGATGGCGTCGATCTTGAGCTCGGTGTAGCCCTGCCGGTGGCCCTGGTGCTTCTGGTAGTGCTTGCGCCGGCGCATCTTGAAGATCTTCACCTTCTCGCCGCGGCCGTGCGAGACGACCGTCGCCTTCACCGAGGCGCCCGAGAGGATGGGTTGACCGAGACGGACGCTTTCGCCTTCGCCGACCATCAACACCTGGTCGAGAATCACTTCCGCGCCCACGTCCGCCGGTATCTGTTCTACTTTGAGTTTGTCGCCGGCGACGACGCGATACTGCTTGCCGCCGGTTTTTACGACCGCGTACATGGTTGGACTCCGAGGTTTCGTGCTTCGGGGTTGTCGTGCCGCACCGCCTGCCGAAGCAAGCCGCTGGCGGAAAGCTTTGAATTATAGCGGCTTTCCTGCCGGCCTGTCAAAGCGGGCGGGGCGCCGGGGGTGCCCCGCCCGGGAACGGCCCGGACCGGGTTCCCCGGTCGGCTACAATGGCGGCCGCCTGCGGTCCCCTTCTCCGGGCAACGCATCGTCCCCACCGGCCCGCCCGCCCCACCGTGACGCTCGACTTCCTGAAAGCATCGATCGGCGCCGACATGGCGCGCGTGGACGCCGTCCTGCGCGAAAGCCTCTCTTCGGAAGTCGTCCTGATCCGCCAGATCGCCGAGTACATCGTCGCCAGCGGAGGCAAGCGGCTGCGTCCGGCCCTGGTTCTGCTCGCGGCAAAGGCCTGCGGCGACCCCGAGGGCCACCGCCACGCGCTGGCGGCGGTCGTCGAGATGATCCATACGGCGACGCTGCTCCACGACGACGTCGTCGACGAGTCGACGCAGCGGCGCGGCCGGGCGACGGCCAATGCGGCGTTCGGCAACGCGGCGTCGGTGCTGGTCGGCGACTTCCTCTACTCGCGCGCGTTCCAGATGATGGTCGCGACCGGCCGGATGCGGGTGCTCGAGATCCTGTCGGACGCGACCAACGTGATCGCCGAAGGCGAGGTGATGCAACTGATGCACGCGGGCGACGCGACGCTCGACGAGGACGCCTACGTCGAGGTGATCCGTCGCAAGACCGCGAAGCTGTTCGAAGCGGCGGCGCGCCTGGGCGCCGTGCTCGGCGAGCCCGACCCGACGCGCGAGGACGCGCTCGCGCGCTACGGAGCGCACCTGGGCAGCGCGTTCCAGATCATGGACGACGTGCTCGACTACACGGGCGACGCCGGCGAGATCGGAAAGAACCTGGGCGACGACCTGGCCGAGGGCAAGATGACGCTGCCGCTGATCCGCGCGCTGGCCGTCGGCGACGAAGCCGACCGGGCGCTGATCCGGCACGCGATCGAGGGCGGCGGCCGCCTGGACGACTTCGCACCGGTGCGCGCGGCGCTGGAGCGCTCGGGCGCGCTCGACTACGCCCGCGAGCGGGCCCGCGGGGAAGCGCGGCTGGCGGCCGAAGCGCTGTCCGCGCTGCCCCCGGGACCGGACGCGCGGACTCTGCTACAATTGGCGACTTTCTCGGCGGATCGCACGCACTGACGCGTTTCCGCCGACGGCCTCGGGGTGTAGCTTAGCCTGGTAGAGCGCTACGTTCGGGACGTAGAGGCCGGAGGTTCGAATCCTCTCACCCCGACCATTCGTTACCACGACGACGCCGCAGCGGCCTGCCGCTGCGGCGTTTTCGTTTCGGGGCGCCACCCGGCGCCGTCAGCCCGACAGGAGGTCCGCCACGGCGCTCGCCACGACCTGCGTCGCGCGCCGCAGGTCTTCCAGCACGAGGTTCTCGTCGGCGCGCTTCGCGTTCGCCTCGAGGATCGTGCGCGGACCCGCGCCGTACATGACGATCGGGATGCCGCGCTCGCCGTACAGACGCGCGTCGGCGTAGAGCGGCACCCCGACTGCGGGAATCGGCTCGCCGAACACGCGCCGGCCGTGCTTCTGCAGCACCGCGACGAGCTTCTCGTGCCCCGGCAGCGGCTTCAGCGCCCGCGCGAGCAGCAGCCGGCGAACATCGACCCGGATGCCCGGCCGGCCGCGTACCGCGCCCTCGATCAGGTCGCGCACGCCGGCCTCGACGGCCGTCGGATCCTCCTCGGGGATCATGCGGCGGTCCATCCTGAGCGCGATCCGGTCGGGCACGACGTTCGTGTTGATGCCGCCGGCGACCGTCCCGACGATGAAGGTGGGCGAGTCGATGCCCGTCACCTTCGACTTGACCGACTCGAGCCGGTCGGCCTCGGCGTAGACGGCGGTCAGGATCGCGTTCGCGGCGCGCAGCGCGTCGTGCCCGGTCGCGGGAATCGCGCCGTGCGTCGCCTTGCCGTGAACGGTCACCTCGAACTGCAGGCAGCCGTTGTGCGCGGTGACGATCGCGTACGAGAAGCTCGCCGCGATCGCGAGGTCCGGCTTCGTGAGACCGTGCTCGAGCAGCCAGCCCGGGCCCGCGAGTCCGCCGAACTCCTCGTCGTACGTGAAGTGCAGCTCGACGGTGCCGTTGAGGCGCGCGCCGTCCCGCTCGGCGGCCTTCAGCGCCTCGAGCGCGTACGTGTAGCCGGCGATGTCGGCCTTCGACACCGCCACGCCGCGCGCGTACATGCGCCCGTTCTCGACGACGCCTTCGTACGGCGGCTTCGTCCAGCCTTCGCCGGGCGGCACGACGTCGCCGTGCGCGTTGAGCGCGATCGTCGGGCCACCCGTGCCGAAGCGATGCCGGACGATCAGGTTGACGACGCTCCTCATGCCGTAGTCGCGCAGGAACGCCTCCGGCACCGGATGGCGCTCGACCGTGCAGCCCATGCGCTCGAGCAGTTCGGCCGCCTTCGCGGAAGCGGGCGCGTTGTCGCCCGGCGGCGTGTCGGAGGGCACGCGCACGATCTCGCGCAGGAACGCGACCTGCCCGGCGTGGTGCGCGTCGATGAAGGCGGCGAGCTTCTCGTGGAGGGTCGAAGGAGTCATCGTGGCGCGGGTGCTCGGGGAATCCAGGTCTCGAGGAAGTCGAGGAACACCGCGGTGGCGATCTCGGCGTCTCCGGCGGTCACCGTCTCGTCGGGATGGTGGCTGATGCCGCCCGCGCCGCAGCGCACGAACAGCATGCCGACCTCGGTCGCCTCGGCCAGCACCATCGCGTCGTGGCCGGCGCCGCTCGCCAGCCGGCGCACCGGGGCGCCCACGGCTTCGAGGCTGCCGGCGAGCAACGCCTGCAGCCGCGGCGAGCAGGGCGTGGCTCGCACGGCGTGGTTGCGGCGCACGGCCACCGTCACGCCACGCTTGGTGGCGATCGCCTCGCAGCGGGCGAAGACGTCGCGCTCGGCCGCCTCGCGCACCGCGTCGTCGCCCGAGCGCAGGTCGACGGTGAACTCCACGTGCCCCGGGATCACGTTGCCGGTGCCGT
>JAKLIE010000319.1 GCA_022709775.1 Pseudomonadota bacterium | reverse complement strand
CGTCGTCGCGTGGCTTCCGAGAGACCCTCGATGACGAGCTGCAGGAACGGGTGGGAAGCCTGCTCCGTCGAGTAGGCCACGCCGATGCTCCTCGTCCTGCGGCTCGCGAGGGCCTTGCCCATCGCGTGCGGCACGTAGCCCATGTCCCGGGCCGCCTTCAGCACGCGCTCCCGGGTGCGCTCGCTGATGCTCGCCCCCGGCGCCCGGTTCAGCACCAGCGACACGGTGGTCCGCGACACCCTGGCGCGTCGGGCGACATCGAAGCTCGTCGGACTGCGGCCGCTCATCGGATCGCGCTGACCCCCCGCAGCCCCAGCTCGCCCGCGAAGTGGCAGGCCACGGAGTGGCCCGCGGCCGTCTCGCGCAGCGCGGGCGCCTGCGAGCGGCAGGCGTCGCGGGCGTAGCGGCACCGGGGATGGAAGTGGCAGCCCGGGGGAGGGGCCGCGGGATTGGGCACCTCGCCTTCGAGGATGATCCGGCGCATGCGCTTGCCGGGATCGGGCCGGGGCACGGCCGAGAGCAGCGCCTCGGTGTACGGATGCAGCGGCGTGTCGAAGATCCCCGCCGTCGAGGCGAGCTCCACGATCTTCCCCACGTACATCACCGCCACGCGGTCGGCGATGTGCTTCACCACCGACAGGTCGTGCGACACGAACAGGTAGGTGAGGGCGAACTCCTTCTGGAGGGACTCCAGGAGGTTGAGCACCTGCGCGCGCACCGACACGTCGAGCGCGGACACCGGCTCGTCGGCGACGACCAGCGCCGGATTCAGCATCAGCGCGCGCGCGATCGCGATGCGCTGCCGCTGGCCGCCCGAGAACATGTGCGGATACCGTGAATAGTGCTCGGGGCGAAGTCCCACGCGGGCGAGCATCGCCTTCGCGCGCTCCGCCCGCTCGTCGGCGGGCAGCGCCGTGTTGATCTCGAGCGGGGCCTCGAGGATCGCGCCGATCTTCTTGCGCGGGTTGAGCGATCCGTACGGGTTCTGGAACACCATCTGCACCGATCGGCGCAACGCCTGCTTCTCGCGCGCACCCGCGCGGACCGCATCGACGCCGGCCAGCGTGTACGTCCCCGACGTGGGCGACTCGAGCAGAGAGACCACGCGCGCGAGCGTCGACTTGCCGCAGCCGGACTCGCCGACGACGGCGAGCGTGCGCCCGGCCGCGATCGAGAACGACACGCCGCCCACCGCCTGAAGCTTCGCCGGCTCGCGCAGCAGGCCCCGACGGATCTCGTAGACGCGCGTGAGCGCGCGGGCGTCGGCGACGACCCCCTCCGGCGCGGGCGCGGTCCGCTGCGCCAGGGCGGCGGCGCTCATGCGTCGGCCCTCTCGACCGGCCCGTCGCGGAAGATCGCGGCCTCGCGCGCCTCATCGCCCATCGGGTAATGGCAGCGCACTTCGCCGCCCTGCCAGGGCGCGAGGCCGGGACGCTCGGCCTCGCAGCGCCGCGTCGCATGCGCGCAGCGCGGCGCGAACAGGCACCCCTGCGGCCTGTCGTAGAGCCCGGGCACGACGCCGGGGATCGTCGCGAGACGCGCCCCGCCGGCGCTGCGCTCCGGCATCGCCGCGAGCAGCGCCGCCGTGTACGGGTGCTGCGGCGCGGAGAAGAGCGTGTCGGCGGAGCGCTCCTCGAGCACCTGTCCCGCGTACATCACCGCCACGCGGCGCGCCATGTCGGCGACCACGCCCATGTTGTGGGTGACGAGCACGAGCGACATGCGGCGGGCTTCCTGCAGGTCGCGCAGCAGGTCGAGGATCTGCGCCTGGATCGTGACGTCGAGTGCCGTCGTCGGCTCGTCCGCGATCAGCAGGCGCGGATTGCAGGCGACCGCCATCGCGATCATCACGCGCTGGTTCATGCCGCCCGACATCTGGTGCGGGAAGTCCGAAAGGCGGCTCTCGGGGGCCGGGATGCCGACCTGCTCGAGGAGCTCGACCGCGCGCCTCCGCGCCGCGCGGCGATCCAGCCGCAGGTGCAGCCGCAGCGTCTCGGTCAGCTGGAAGCCGATCGTGAAACACGGATTGAGGCTCGTCGTCGGTTCCTGGAAGATCATCGCGACGTCCCTGCCGACGATCGCGCGGCGCTCCTTCTCGCTCGACCGCAGGAGGTCCCGGCCGGCGAACGCGAGGCGCTTCGCGCGCACGCGCCCCGGCGCAGCGACGAGCCCCATCAGCGCGAGCATCGTCACGCTCTTGCCCGAGCCCGACTCTCCGACGATGCCGAGCACCTCGCCTTCGTCGAGCGAAAGGCTCACGCCCTCGACCGCGCGCAGCACGCCGCCCTGCGAAGGGAACTCGACGTGCAGATCCTCGATCTCGAGCAGGGCCACCGCTACCTCTTCAGCTTGGGATCGAGCGCATCGCGCAGCCCGTCCCCCAGCAGGTTGAACGCGAGCACCGTGACGAGGATCATCAGGCCCGGGAACGTGACGACCCACCACGCCCGGAGCACGAACTCGCGCGCGTCGGCGAGCATCGTTCCCCACTCGGGCGACGGCGGCTGCGCGCCCAGCCCGAGGAAACCCAGCGCGGCGGCGTCGAGGATCGCGGTGGACACGCCGAGCGACGCCTGCACGATCAGCGGCGCCGCGCAGTTCGGCAGCACCTCGCTGAACATGAGGCGCACGCGTCCGGCGCCGCCGGCGCGCGCCGCGGTCACGTAGTCCTTCGACATCTCCGCGATCACGGAGGCGCGCGTGATGCGGACGTAGTGCGGCAGCACGACGACGGCGACGGCCAGCATCGCGTTCATGATCCCCGGGCCCAGGATCGCCACGATCACGATCGCGAGCAGGAGCGAGGGCAGCGTCAGGATGATGTCCATGAGCCGCATGATCGCGATCTCGGTGATGCCGCGCGCGTAGCCGGCGACGAGCCCGAGCGCGATGCCGGCCACGATCGAGATCGCGACGACCGCCATGCCGATCAGCAGCGACAGGCGAGCGCCGTGGATGAGCCGCGACAGCATGTCTCGCCCGATCGCGTCGGTGCCGAGCGGGTAGTCCCACGAACCGCCTGCCTGCCAGGCGGGCGGCTTCAGGAATGCCGCGTTGTTCGTGAGGTCGGGCGGGTACGGTGCGAGGACGTTCGCGAACGCGGCGAGCCCGAGCACCAGCACGACGATCGCGAGTCCCGCGAGCGCTCCGCGGTTGGCGGCGAAGTAGCCCCAGAACTCGCGCAGCGGCCCGATCGGCGCGCGGGCCGCGTCGGAAGTCGCGGTGATCGTGCCGCCGGTCATTTCGCGTGCCGGATGCGCGGGTTGATCACGCCGTAGGCGACGTCGACGGTCAGGTTCACGATCATCACGACGGCGCCGAGCAGCAGGAGCCCGCCCTGGAGCACCGGATAGTCGCGACGGTAGATCGACTCGATCAGCCATTTGCCGACGCCCGGCCACGAGAAGATCGTCTCGGTCAGGATCGCGCCGGTGAACAGCACGCCGACCTGCAGGCCGATCACCGTGACGACCGGGATCAGCGCGTTGCGGAACGCGTGCAGCGCGATG
>JAKLIE010000318.1 GCA_022709775.1 Pseudomonadota bacterium | reverse complement strand
CTCGTCGAGGCGGTTCTCGGGCACCGCGATCGCGACTTCGCGCTCTTCCGCACGCGCGAGGCGCACGACCGGCTGCCCCGCGGACACGACCTGCCCGACCTCGGCGCTCACCGCGGTCACGACGCCGTCCGCGTCGGCGACCAGCGTCGCGTAGCCCGCCTGGTTCTGCGCGACCTCCTGCTGCGCCCGCGCCTGATCGAGCTTCGCGCGGTTCGAGTTCATCACGTTGCGCTTCTGGTCGAGGGCGCTCGCCGAGACGAACCTGAGGCCGTGCAGGTTCTCGTAGCGCTCGAATTCCGACTTCGCGAACTGGTACTCGGTGTCCGCCGCCGCGACCGCCGCCTTCGCCGCCTGCGCCTGCAGCGCCACGTCGGACGGATCGAGGCGCGCGAGCGGCGCCCCCTTCTGCACGCGGGCGCCGACGTCGACCGACCGCGCGACGAGCTTGCCGGCGATGCGGAACCCGAGCTCCGACTCGTGCCGCGGCTTCACCTCGCCGGCGAACACCGTCATGGCGGCCGTTTCGCCCATCGAGACGCGCGCGAGCTTGACCGGCCGGACCGGCTCGGGCGGCGGCTCGTGCTTCGCGCAGGCGGCGATCGTCGCCGCGAACACGAGCGCCGCGACCGGCGCGAGGAGCGTGCGCGCGCTCATCGCTTCGTTCCCGGCGCCGCGTCGCCGACGACGCCGCGCCACAGCGCGGTGAGCGCGCGGTCGAGGTCGTCCGCGTAGCTGAACTGCAGGACCGCGGGCGCGTCGCCGCCGGGCATCGCGGGACACACGCCCTGTGCGCCCGCCATCTGCCACAGTCCGAGGATCAGCGCATAGCTGTGGCGCAGCAGCACCAGGCCCTCGCCCGGCCCGAGGGTGAGGAAATGCCGCTCGAGGCCGGCGCCGGCGCGCTCGAGCCGCTCCGCCATGCGCTGCTTGAACGCGATCGCCGTCTCGACGGGAATCGACTGCGACATCAGGCCGAACACGCGTGCGGCGAGCGGCAGGAACAGCGGCGGGCGGACCATGTGTTCGTGCGTGAGCGAGAGGACGCGCGCGACGTCGACGCGCGCCTGCCCGTCGAGCACCTGGATCAGCGCGCGGAAGAAGCCCTGCACGTTGCGCTCGTGCAGCGCGAGCAGCAGTTCCTCCTTGCTGGGGAAGTAGAGGTAGACGGTTCCCTTCGCGAGGCCGGCCTCATCGGCCACTTCGGCGACGCTCGGCACGCGCTCGGGCGAGCGCAACAGGAGCCGCTCGGCCGCGTCGAGCAGCGCCTGGTGTCGTTCTTCCTTGTCCTCTGCCTGGATCGCACGCTGGCGGATCGCCATGACGTCCGGCTCCCGGACCGTGGTGGGATCGCGGAGCGGTCCAACTGACCACGAGTCATTTAGATTGCAGCGTAAATGACCGGCGGTCAACTGTCAAGCGATCCCCAGGCGCAGTTCCCGCGCGCCGGCGACGCTCCCGCGCCCCGCCCCCCCCTGCTCCTTGCGGGCGGCGCGTTCCGCAGTAAGCTTGCGACCGCGATTCGCGGGGAGCGCCGGAACGACCGAAGGCCGGTGCAGGCAGCGCGAGGGTACGGTGCGCATCCGGCCCCCCTTCTCGAGCCTTGCCGGCGCGCCAGCCGAATCGCAACTCCGACAAACTTCCCGGACCCCGTGATGAGACCCCGCTCGACGTTCGCCGCACTCGCCGCAATCCTGTTCGTCCTCGCCGCACTGCCCGCGCCGGTCACTGCCCAGACGGCGAACGCGCCCGCGCAAGCGAACCTTCCGGCCGACCCGTGGCCGCGCGACGTCAGCATCGCGAACGCCGCTGTCCTGATCTACCAGCCGCAGGTCAACCGCTGGTCCGACAACCGGATCGACTTCCGCGCGGCGCTGGCGATCAAGCCGACCGGCGCCCAGAACGAGACGTTCGGCGTCGCGTTCGCCACGGCGCGCACGCAGGTCGACAAGGTCGCGCGCACCGTCCTGTTCGAGAACCTGAGCGTCACGAAGGTCGACTTTCCGACGCTGCCGGACCGTGGCGCGCAGTACGCGGCGGATCTGCAGAAGCGGCTCGCGTCCGACATGCGCACGATCTCGCTCGACCGGCTCGAGTCCTCGCTCGCGCTCGTCGGCGTGAAGCCGTCCTCGGTCGCGGTGCAGAACGACCCGCCGCAGGTCATCGTCAGCCATTCGCCGGCGATCCTCGTGCCGATCGACGGCGTCCCGGTGATGAAGCCGGTGCCGCAGAGCTCCCGCTTCCGGCGCGTCGTCAACACGCGCGCGCTGATCCTGCAGGGCGGCTTCGGCGACCGCTATTACCTGCACGTCCACGGCGGGTGGCTTCAGGCCGACTCGCTCGCCGGGCCGTGGACGCAGGAGTTCATGCGGCCGCTCCTGCAGTCGGACGCCGACGCGATCGCGCAGGCGCTGGGTAAGAGTGGCGCCGTCGACCTGCTCGACGGTCCGCCGAACGCGAAACCCAAGCCGACGCTCGCCGACGGGATCCCGGCGATCTACGTGAGCCAGGCGCCCGCCGAACTGATCGTGTTCAAGGGCCAGCCGGACTTCGTGCCGATCCAGGGAACCGGGCTCCTGTGGGCGTCCAACACGACGAGCGACGTGCTCGTCGACACCGCGGACAACCGCTACTACGTGCTGCTCGCCGGCCGCTGGTTCCGGGGTCCGGGCCTCTCGGGTCCGTGGTCGTTCGTCGCGAGCGACGCGCTGCCCGCGGACTTCGCGAAGATCCCGCCGCACTCGCTCGCCGGCGCGGTGCTGCCGACGGTGGCGGGGACGCCGCAGGCGCGGGAAGCACTGATCGCGAACTCGATCCCGCAGACCGCGACCGTGCCGCTCAGGAACGGGCCGAAGTTCACGCCGAACTTCGACGGCGCACCGCAGTACGCGCCGGTCCCGGGCACATCGCTCTCGTACGTGACGAACGCGTCGGTCCCGATCATCCAGGTGACGCCGGCCTCGTACTACGCGGTGGAAGCCGGCGTGTGGTTCACGGCGCCGGGCGTCACCGGGCCGTGGACGGTCGCGACCTCGGTGCCGACCGCGCTCTACGCGATCCCGCCGTCCTCGCCGATCTACTACGTGACCTACGTGCGCATCTACGAGACCACGCCGCAATACGTCTACGTCGGCTACACGCCGGGCTACCTCGGCACGGTGGTGTCTCCCTCCGGAACGATCGTGTACGGCACCGGCTACGTCTATTCGCCGTGGATCGGGTCGGTCTGGTACGCCACGCCGTACACCTACGGCGTCGCCGCGGTGCCGGTCTACAACCCGTACGTCGGCTACACGTTCGGCTTCGCGATGGGGCTCGCGACCGCCGCCTGGATGGAGCCGTACTGGGGCGGCGCGTACTACCACCCGGCGTACTGGGGCGCCTACGGCTGCTGTGCGACCGCGAGCGCCAACGTCTACGGCCACTGGGGCAGCACCACGTACTCGGGCACGCGGAGCTGGTACGCGGGCGGCGGCGTCGCGGGCACGACGTTCTCCGGCAACTACTCGAACGCGCG
>JAKLIE010000317.1 GCA_022709775.1 Pseudomonadota bacterium | reverse complement strand
CGAAGAACCGGTAACCCTTGGGGGTAGGCACGCGGCCGGCGGACGTGTGGGGGCTCGCGACGAAGCCCGCCTCCTCGAGGTCCGCCATCACGTTGCGCACGGTGGCGGGCGAGAGCTCGAGGCCGGATTGCTTCGAGAGCTGACGCGAGCCGACCGGCTGCCCCTCGGCGATGTAGCGCTCGACGAGGGTCTTCAGCAGGTGGGCGGCGCGGGGGTCGATCACGGGTCGGTCGGGTCGGTCGAAGCCATTCTAACGTGCCGGCGCCAAGCCGCGCGGACCCGCGCACCCGGGACTTCCCGCCCGGCGCGGCGGCCGGGGCGCCCATTGGCCGTACGACCGACCGCGGCCCGAAGGAGCGCTGTGGAATAATCGCGGCCATGCCCGGCTCCCCCGCCCGCTTTCCCCGCGTCGCGATCGTCGGACGCCCCGGCACGCCCGACCTCGCCGCGCCGCTCGCGCGCCTGGCCGGGTTCCTGGTCTCGCACGGGCACGCCGTCGTGCTCGAGGCGGACACCGCGCGACACACCCCCCTTCCCGGCCACGCGACGGCGGAAGCCGACGCACTGGGCTCGCGCGCCGATCTCGCGATCGTGCTGGGCGGCGACGGCACGATGCTCTCGATCGCGCGCCGGATCGCCCCGCACGACGTGCCGCTCATCGGCGTCAACCAGGGGCGGCTGGGATTCCTCACCGACATCCCGCTCGCGGCGATGGAGGAGACGCTGGGACCGATGCTTGCCGGGCGCTACGTCGAGGAGCGCCGGACGATGCTCGTCGCGACGGTCGTGCGCGCGGCGGGGCGCGAGGAGGCGGAGCCCGCGCTCAACGACGTCGTCGTCAACCGCGGCGGCGGCGGCAGCATGATCGAGTGCGCGGTGGAGATCGACGGACGCTTCGCCTATGCGATGCGCGCGGACGGCATCATCGTCTCGACGCCGACCGGCTCGACCGCCTACGCGCTGTCGGCGGGCGGGCCGATCCTCGACCCGCGCATCGCGGCGATCACGCTCGTGCCGGTCGCGCCCCACGCGCTCACGCACCGGCCGGTCGCACTCTCCGACACGGCGACCGTCACGATCGCCGTCGTGCGCGGCACCGACGCGACCGTGCACTGCGACGGTCACGCGCACTACCCGCTGAACGAAGGCGACCGCGTCGTGATCCGGCGCGCCCCGCATCCCGCGCGCCTGCTGCATCCCGAAGGCTACGATTACTTCGCGATGCTGCGCGAGAAGCTCCACTGGAGCGAGACGCCCGAGCGGCTCAAGGAACGGCGCGGCGCCTGACATGCTGCGGCTGCTGTCGATCCGCGATTTCGTCGTCGTGAGCTCGCTCGAGCTCGAGCTCGAGCCCGGCTTCACGGTGCTGACCGGCGAGACCGGCGCCGGCAAGTCGATCCTGATCGACGCCCTGGGCCTCCTGCTGGGCGACCGCTTCGAGCCGCGTCAGATCCGAGCCGGCGCCGACCGCGCCGAGCTCTCCGCCGCCTTCGACGTCGACGACGCGCCGTCGGTGCGCGCGTGGCTCGCCGAGGAAGGCCTCGCCGAGAACGACGGCGAGGTGCTGCTGCGACGCGTGCTCGACGCGCAGGGCCGAAGCCGCGCGTGGATCAACGGCTCGCCCGCGACGCTCGCGCAGCTGAAGGCGCTGGGCGAGCGGCTGGTCGAGATCACCGGCCAGCACGCGCACCAGGCGCTCTCGACGACGCAGACACAGCGCGAACTGGTCGACTCGTTCGGCGGATTCACGTCGCTCGCCGGGCAGACCGGGGACGCGTGGCGGCGCTGGCGCACGGCATGCGAGGCTCGCGACGCCGCACGCGTCGACGCCGGCCGCACCGCCGCCGAGCGCGACGTCCTCGAGGCGCGCCGGCACGAGCTCGCCGCGCTCGGGTTGCGCGAGGGCGAATGGGCGGAGCTCGGCGCCGCGCAGTCTCGGCTCGCGAACGCCGCGGCGCTGATCGATGCGTGCGCGCAGGCTGCCGACGCGATCGAGGAGTCCGACGAGGCGCTGACGAGGCGCGTCGCGCAGGTCGGTTCCCGGCTGTCGGCCGCGGCCGTTCACGATCCGGCGCTCGCCGAGGTCGTGGCGCTGATCGATCCCGCGCGGATCCAGCTCGAGGAGGCCGCACGGGCACTGCGCGAGTACCGGCGCCGCCTCGACCTCGATCCCGCCGACCTCGCGCGCATCGACGAGCGCCTCGCCGCGCTGCACGACGTCGCGCGCAGGCACCGGGTGCGTCCCGAGGCGCTGCCGGAGCTCCTGGCATCGACCGAAGCGGCGCTCGCCGAGCTCGTCGCGGCGTCCGACGTCGAGGCGCTCGAGCGTCGCGCGCGCGATGCCGAGGACGCGTACCGCGCCGTCGCGACCGAGCTCCGCGCCAAGAGACGCTACGCGGCCGCCGAACTCGAGCACCGCGTGACCGCCGCGATGCGCACGCTGGCGATGACGGGCGGACGGCTCGAGATCGCGTTCGAGCCGCTGCCCGCGCCCGCGGGCCACGGCCTCGACGCGATCGAGTTCCGGATCGCCACGCACGCGAAGCAGCCGGTCGGCCCGCTCGCGCGCGTCGCGTCGGGCGGCGAGCTCTCGCGCATAGGGCTCGCGGTCCAGGTCGCCGCGAGCGACGTGGCGCAGGTCCCGACCCTCGTGTTCGACGAGGTGGACACCGGGATCGGCGGCGCGGTCGCCGCGACCGTGGGCCGCCTGCTGCAGACGCTCGGCGCGGGCCGCCAGGTGCTGTGCGTGACGCATCTGCCGCAGGTCGCCTCGTTCGCCGACCGCCATTTCCGCGTCGAGAAGCGTGACGCCGCCGGAAGCGTCGAGTCGAGCGTGCTCCCGCTCGACCGCGAGAGCCGGATCGACGAGCTGGCGCGCATGCTCTCCGGCGAGGAAACGACCGCGAAGACCCGGGCCCACGCGCGCGAGCTCTACGACCACCATCGGCGACACCGATGATGCTGCCGCCCCGCGCCCCGCTGCCCGCGGTCGATCCGCTCGACTACGACGCGCGGCTGGCCATCGTCATCCCCTATCGCGATCGCGAGCAGCACCTGTCGCGGCTCGTTCCGCACCTCGTCACGTTCTTCGAGCGCGACCGGTACGCGCGGGCGATTCCCTACGAGATCCACATCGCCGAGCAGACGCCGGGGCGCTCGTTCAACCGCGGCGCGATCAAGAACGCGGGGTTCGCCCTCGCGCACGCGAATGCGGACTACGTGGTGTTCCACGACGTCGACTACCTGCCGATCTGGGCCGACTTCTCGCGCGTGCACGAGCCGACGAGCCTCATCACCTGGGGCGTCCAGGATGCGCCGGCGGACGAGCCGTCGGATACGCCGGGGTGCGTCGTCGCGCTGCCGGCCGACGACTTCGTGCGCATCAACGGATACAGCAACGACTACTGGGAGTGGGGATTCGAGGACGTCGACCTGCGGCAGCGCATCCAGGTGGCCGGTCTGGGCTGGTCGAGGCGCCCGGGGACGTTCATGCCGATGCCGCACGTGCACCACGGCG
>JAKLIE010000316.1 GCA_022709775.1 Pseudomonadota bacterium | reverse complement strand
CAGTCCCGGCACGTCGGAGAGCGACGTGCGCGAGGCGACTTCCGCGTCGCGCGCGAGCTCCGCGAGCTGGCCCGCGGTCGTCTGCTCGCCGAAGAACGTCGTCGCGGTGTCGGGAAGCTGGTGCGCCTCGTCGAGGATCACCGTGTTGCACGCGGGCAGGAGCTCGGCCATCCCCTCGTCGCGCAGCATCACGTCGGCGAAGAACAGGTGGTGGTTGACGACGACGATGTCGGCGTCGAGCGCCTCCTTGCGCGCCTGCATCACGTGGCACTCGCGGAAGTGCCCGCAGTTCGACCCGAGGCAGTTGTCGCGCGTCGACGTCACGAGCGGCCAGATCGTCGCGTTCTCCGGCACGTCGCCGAGCTCCGCACGGTCTCCGCGCGTCGTCGCGTGCGCCCACGAGGCGATCTTCACGAGATGGCGCGCGTCGTCGCGCGACGGCAGCCGGCCCTCGCGCGACGTGCGCTCGAGGTGATGCAGGCACAGGTAGTTCGCGCGGCCCTTGAGCAGCGCGATCGTCGCGGGCGAATTGAGCGCCTCGCGCACGAGCGGCAGGTCGCGCTCGTGGAGCTGGTCCTGCAGCGTCTTCGTGCCGGTCGAGACGATCACCTTGCCGCCGTGGAGCAGCGCCGGCACCAGGTAGCTGAACGTCTTGCCGGTGCCCGTACCCGCCTCGGCGACGAGTCGGCCCTGCGTGAGGATCGCGTGCGCGACCGCCTGCGCCATCGCGACCTGCTGCTGCCG
Organism: Pseudomonadota bacterium; assembly: GCA_022709775.1. The sequence continues at coordinate 2,774 of JAKLIE010000316.1, read as the reverse complement.
CTCGCGATAGCCGGGCAGGAGCCGGGAAAGCGGTCCGCCGGCGGCGAACGCGGCCGCCACCTCGGCGTCGTTCTCGGGCTCAGGGGCGTTCGCGATGACGGCGGAGGGCGGCATGGCGAGGCCCCCGCCCGCAGTCCGGGCGGCGCGGACCTCCTGCAGGGAGCGTTACTTCTTCGCGGCGCCGCTGGCAGCGACGGTCTTCGCCCTGGGCGCGGCGGGAAGCGGCTTCACGTGAGCGCGCACCGTCTCGACGATGAGCCGGACGCCGTCGATGCGCTCCTCGAAGTCGAGGTACGGCGTGACCGTCCTCGTCAGGTAGTCGTCCGAGGTCTCGCCCTGGCGCCACCTGAGGTCCGCGAGCGCGAGCTGCCAGGCCTCGTTGAGGCTCTTCAGGCCGTCGACCGCCTGCTTCGAGATCGCCGCCTCCCTGAGCGCAGCCTGATACGGCTTGGCCATGTTGCCGCGCTGCTTCTCGATGCAGTAGTCGCTCTTCGCCTGGTTGACGCCTTCCTGCGCCTTCTCGTAGCCCCACTCGATGATCTCGATCGACTTGACGTGCCGGCACATCGTGTAGAGGTGGCGCACGGCGTCGAAGTAGCAGTCGAGCGGAGGGCCGCCGTCCGCGTTCGGGCACACGTAGTTGTACGCGGGACCGGGATTGCCGCCGATCATGCGCTGCGCATCGGCGGGGGCCGAGGCGAGGGCGGCGAAACCGGCGGCGAAGGCGAGGGCTGTGCGGATCGACGGATGCATGGGGATTCCCCGGAGCAGGATCGGCGCATCGTACGCCGTGCGCCGGGGTGCCTCAAGTCGTCCGGGCGGACGAGGCCGGCCGCCGGAAGCGAAAGAGCCGCCCCGGAAGGCGGCTCGCGTCGTCGCCCCGGCGGCGGCCGGGGCGAGCGGATCCCGGATCAGATCGTGACGCCGCCGGAGACTTCGATCACGGCCCCGTTGATGTACGACGCCTCGTCCGAGGCGAGCCACGCATAGGTGTTCGCGATTTCCTCGGGCATGCCGAGGCGCCCGAGCGGCACCTTCTCCTCCATCATCCGGACGACCTTCTCCGGCATCGACGCGAGGATCGGCGTGCTGATGAAGCCCGGGCAGATCGCGTTCGATCGAATGCCCTTGCGGCCGAGCTCGCGCGCCCAGGTCTTGACCATCCCGACCACGCCGAACTTGGTCGCCGCGTAATTGGTCTGGCCGAAGTTCCCGTAGATGCCGACGATCGACGACGCGTTCAGGATGCAGCCCGAGTTCTGCTCGATCATGATGTCGACGACCGCCTTGGTGACGTTGTAGACGCCCTTCAGGTTCACGTCGATGACGCGCTCGAACTGGTCGTCGGTCATCTTGCGGAACTGCGCGTCCTGCACGATGCCCGCGTTGTTGACCAGCGTGTCGATCCGGCCCCAGGCGCCCATCACGCCCTCGACCATCTTCGCGATCGATGCCTTGTCGGTGACGTCGATCGTGTAGCCCAGCGCCTCGCCGCCGTTCGCGACGATCGTCGCGACCGTGTCGTCGACGGACGCGCGGTTGATGTCGCACACGGCGACGCGGGCGCCCTCGCGCGCGAACTTCATCGCGGTCGCCTGGCCGATGCCCTGGCCGGCGCCGGTGATGATCGCGACCTTGTCCTTGAGACGCATTCGGTACCTCCGCAGCGATACAGCAGCCGCGGCGCCCCGGGGGGACGCCCGACGGCCAAACTTCCGTAATCTACCTGTAATTGGTGCGCCGCACAAGGTTTGGGGCGACAGTGGGGCGACCGCACGGCGATCGCCATGTTATGTATTAAAAACAATATGTTGTATCATTTTTTCGCGCGCGATCCTCGCGCCCGGGGGCGCGGCGCCCGGGAGGTTTTTTCGCAGGTGCGCACCGGCGGGGCGCCCGGATCCGATACCCGGGACCGGGAACGCGCTCAGGGGGCGGGGGCCCAGTGCTCGATCACGAGTTCGAGGGACTCGGTGCCCTGCCACCGGTTCACTTCCGGCCGGAAGACGGCGTGGACGCGGGCCGGCAGCGGGTCGGCGTGCCTGAACAGGATCGCTTCGAACGTCTCGCCGCCGCGGACGAGCGTGAGGCGGGTGTGCTTCCGGCCGACGACGCGCTGGCCCGCGACGCCGAACGACTCGTCGAAGCGCGGGGGCGGGAATCCCGGCCCCCATACGGTCTCGTGCAGGCGCCGCGCGAGCCCGATCGAGAGCTCGCCGGGGCGTAGCTCTCCGTCGGTTTCGCAGCGCTGCTCGAGGTCGTCGGGCGTGAGCGTCGCGCTCGCGACCGCCTCGAACGCGTCGGCGAAGCGGGGCAGGTCGGCGGTCTTCAGCGACAGGCCGGCGGCATAGGCATGCCCGCCGAAGCGCAGGATCAGTCCGGGCTCGCGCTTGGACACGAGGTCGAGCGCGTCGCGCAGGTGGAATCCGGCGATCGACCGGCCGGAGCCGCGCACCTCGCCCGCGCCGCCCGGCGCGAACACGATCACGGGCCGATGCACGCGGTCCTTCAGGCGCGACGCGACGATCCCCACGACGCCCTGGTGCCAGCTCTCGCGGTGCACGCACACCGATGCGTGGCCCGCGGCGCCGTCGGCGAGCGCGTCGAGGTCGGCGAGGGCCTCCTCCTGGATCGTCGCCTCGATCGTGCGCCGCTCGCGGTTCATGCGGTCGAGCTCGCCGGCGAGCGCCCACGCCTCGCGCTCGTCGTCGGTGAGGAGGCAGCGGATGCCGAGCGACATGTCGGCGAGCCTGCCGGCGGCGTTCACGCGCGGT
>JAKLIE010000315.1 GCA_022709775.1 Pseudomonadota bacterium | reverse complement strand
GAGGCGATCGAGCTGAACGGCTCCGAGGAGCTGAAGCAGCGCTATCTGCCGAAGATGGTCGCCGGCGAATGGACCGGCACGATGAACCTGACCGAGCCGCAGGCGGGCTCCGACCTCGCGGCGGTGCGCACGCGCGCGGTCCCGCAGGCCGACGGCACCTTCCTGGTCTCGGGCCAGAAGATCTTCATCACCTACGGCGAGCACGACTACACCGAGAACATCGTCCACCTCGTGCTCGCCCGCCTGCCGGACGCGCCCGAGGGCGTGAAGGGGATCTCGCTCTTCGTCGTGCCGAAGTTCATCCCGGACGCCTCGGGCAAGCCGGGCAGGCGCAACGACGTTCACTGCGTTTCGCTCGAGCACAAGCTCGGCATTCACGCGAGCCCGACCTGCGTGATGAGCTACGGCGACAAGGGCGGAGCGACCGGCTGGATCGTCGGGGAGGCGAACCGCGGCCTCGAGTACATGTTCGTGATGATGAACCTCGCGCGCTATTCGGTGGGTCTGGAAGGCGTCGGCATCTCCGAGCGCGCCTACCAGCGCGCGGTGGCCTACGCGCGCGAGCGCGTGCAGGGACGCGCCGCCGGGCTCGACAAGGGCGCGAAGACCGGCCCGATCATCGAGCACCCGGACGTGCGCCGGATGCTGATGACGATGCGCGCGTGGACCGAGGCGACGCGCGCGGTCGCGTACGTCACCGGGGCCGCGATGGACAGCGCGGCGCGTCATCCGGACGGCGAGGCGCGAAAGCTCCACCAGGCGTTCGTCGAGCTGATGATCCCGATCGTCAAGGGCCAGTCGACCGAGGTGGCGCAGGAGGTCGCGTCGCTCGGGCTGCAGGTGCACGGCGGCATGGGCTTCATCGAGGAGACGGGCGCCGCGCAGCACTACCGGGACGCTCGCATCACGACGATCTACGAAGGCACCACGGGCATCCAGGCGAACGACCTCGCCGGGCGCAAGACCGCGCGGGACGGCGGCGCGACGGCGAAGGCGGTGTCGCGCGAGATCGGCGCGGTCGCGAAGCGCCTCGCCGCGAGCGCGGACGCCGACCTCGAGGCGATCGGCACGCGGCTCGCGGCAGGGGTCGCGGCGCTCGACCGCGCGATCGAATGGATCGTGCCTGCGTTCGGAGGCAACACGCGCGTCGCGCTGGCCGGATCGGTCGGCTACCTCCGGCTCTGGGGCCTCGTGGCGGGCGGCTGGCAGATGGCGCGCGCCGCGGAGATCGCGAAGCGGAAGCTCGCGGCAGGCGAGGGCGACCCCGGGTTCATGCGGGCGAAGGTGACGACGGCTCGGTTCTACGCGGAGGCGCTGATGCCGCAGGCCGAGTCGTACGCGGCGCTCGCGACCGGCGGCGCCGAAGCGGCCGTCGCGCTGCCGGCGGAGCGGTTCTAGCGGCAGGCATGGCTGCGAAAGGGGGCAGGGCGTGATTCGGACGAGCGCAGCGGCTCTCGGATTCTGCGCGGCGATCTCTGCGGTCGCGATGCCGGCGTTCGGCGCGGATTCGCTCGCGGTCGTCGCGCCGGTCGCGCGGCCCGGGCCCCATCCGGTCGCGTGCAGCAACGTCGCGCAGGACTTCGATCGGCTCCAGCCTATGGAGACCGCGAGCGAGTACTGGCGCGGCCTGCCGCGTGCCGACGGGGCTCCGCGCTACGTCACCGACCTCCTCGCGGAGCCGGCGGACACGGTGACGTACGCGTTTCCGGTGCCGGTCGACGACGAGCTCTACGGTCGGTACGGGGGACGCACGGTCACCGACGTCGCGATCGTCTGCTACCCGACGACGTCCGCGAACGCGCGCGCCGACTACGCGCTGCCCAACGGCAACGTCGTGCCGCGCATGCAGCGCGCCGGCGATGCCCCGATCCTGCCCGCGGGCGGGCCGTGGCCGGTCGTCCTGTACTCGCACGGCTACGCCGGCAGCCCGCTCGACGGCACGTACCTCGGCGCGATGCTGACGCTCGCGTCGTTCGGCTACGTGGCGGTCGCGCCGTTCCACGGCGACCTGCGCTGGTCGCTGGTCGGCTTCGAGGCGATCTTCGAGGACGGCATCACGGCCGAGGAGTTGTGGAAGGACTACGTCGCGATGCAGGCGATCCGGCCGAACTCGGCGAAGTCGCTGCTGGACGCGCTCACCGCGCACGCGCAGTGGAAGGACACGCTCGACCTCGCGCGCGTCGGCGGCTTCGGCATCAGCCAGGGAGGCGAGACGCTGATGCTGATGGGCGGCGCCGCGCTGACGACGACGGTGTTCCAGGACTCGAGGCCGGTCCTGCACGACGCGCGCCTCGCGGCGGCGGTCGGCTACATCCCGTTCTTCGGCATGTCGTGGCTGCCGTCGTTCGGCGAGGACCAGCTGGGCGTGCAGGGCGTCACCTTGCCCTATCTCGCCATCGCCGGCACCGACGACCCGCTCGCGCAGATCGAGCGGACCGAGCAGGCCGTCCGCCTGCTCGGCGGAACGCGCTCGCTCGTTGCGATCGAGGGCTTGACGCACGAGCTGGAGCCGGCCTACCCGGACGACATCTTCACCTGGTCGCTCGTGTTCCTCGACTCGCAGCTCCGGCGCGACGCCGCCGCGACGGCGAAGCTGCAACGGATGGCCTCGGTCGCGGGCGGGGCGGTGGACGAGCGCCGGATCGACTACACGGCGCCGCTGCCGGCCGGCGGCGACGTGCGCAACGTCGTCGAGTTCTACCACGCGGGCTTCGGCCACTACTTCGTGACCGCGGATCAGGACGAGATCGCCGGCCTGGACACCGGCGCCGGGGGCTGGGCCAGGACGGGGCTCGCGTTCAACGCGATCGATGCGTCGGCGACGCCGGGGCTTGCGAACTGCCGGTTCTTCGGCATCTTCGGCAGCGTCTCGACGCACTTCTACACGATCAACGCGGACGAGTGCGCGACGGTCACGGCCGATCCCGCGTGGACGTTCGAGAAGTATGCGTTCCGGGCAGAGATGCCCGCGGCCGAGGATTGCCCGGCCGACCGGATGCGCGTGGTCCGCGTGTTCAACAACTTCAAGGGCGGTGCGCTCAACCACCGCTACACGACCAGCGCCAGCGAGGCCGCATCGCTGGCGGGCGAAGGCTGGGTCGTCGAAGGCGCGGTGTTCTGCACGCCGCCCTGACCCCGATCCCACGATGACCTCGACGGCGCTGCACGGGGAGACCCCGACTCGACCGCCTCTGCGAACTGCCGCCCTGCTGGCCATGCTCGCGCTCGCGCTTGCCGCTCCGCCGTCGCGGGCGGACTCGCTCGCGACCATTCCCCCGCTCGGGACGGGCCCCTACGCGGTCGGCTGCTCGAGCGTCGAGCAGGACTTCTCGCGCGTGCCTCGGGGCGAGAACGCCGAGTGGTGGTGGGAGGGGGTTCCGACCGAGGACGGCACGCCGCGCTATCTCACCACGCTGCTTTCCACGTCGGCGACGCCGGTCCTGACGATACCCGTCCCGGACGACAGCGTGCTCTACGGTCCCCATGCGGGAACGTCGGTCCCGGTCGTGATCTTCGTCTGCTAT
>JAKLIE010000314.1 GCA_022709775.1 Pseudomonadota bacterium | reverse complement strand
GCGAGCATCAGGACCGCCTGCAGTGCGACGGGCACGAGCATCAGCGCGACGAGCTTGGCCGCGAAGGGCAGCCACGTCGGGATCGGCAGTGCGTCGTGGATCTGGTCCAGCCGGCTCTCCCGCTCGCGCCAGGCGAGCTCGCCGGCGTAGAACGCGATGATCGCGACCATGAAGATGCCGAAGCTTCCCGAGACGAGCTCGATCATCTGCCAGGTGACGGGCCAGGTCGGCGTGCCGAAGATGCTGCCCGCGGTCGTGCTGGCCGTCACGAAGAACAGGATGCCGGCGAGCGCGATCACGCCGAAGTGGACGTTCTTCACGGTCTCGCGGAAGTAGAGCCAGCTCATTCGAGGCAGCAGGCGCCACGGCCTGACGGCGGCGGGCGTCGAAGCCGCCGCGCGCGCCGCCGGATTCGGGGCATCGTCCCGGTCGTCCGGCGCTCGGCGCCTGCCGCCGACCTGCGGCTGCGCGAACCGGTAGCGCCAGAACGTGAAACCGACGACGACGGCGGCCAGCGCGAGCCACAGCGCCCGATTGGCGAGGAGCAGCCCCTCGAACGGCACGAGGCGTTCGTTGCGCTCGGCGATCGACCAGTACTCGGTCAGCCGCGACATCGCGACGCCGCCGAACGGGTCGATCATCGACGCGAGCGTCTTGTTCTCGAGCTTGCGGACGAGCCCGTTGGCGGCCAGGTAGCCGACGAGCAGCACGACGCTGCCGACGTAGACCGGCAGCATCCGGCGCGCGAGCGCCCCGATGCACAGGAACAGTCCGCCCAGCACGACGATGTTCGGCAGCAGGATCGTGAAGTACGGGACGAGGTAGGGCGCGAGGCGTACCGGACCGACGCGGTCCGGGTCGACGCCCGGCCACGCGAGGCCCGCGAGGCCGCCGAGCGCGATCGACGAAAGGATCACGAGCAGCACGACGGTGGCGCCCGCGAACCGTCCGCCGAGGTAGGCGAGCTTGCCGATCGGCGCGGTGTGGAAGAACGGCTCGGTCCGGTGCTCGGCATCCTGCTGGATCGCGCGGCCCATGACCGCGCCGATCACCGTGAGCGCGGCCATGCCGAGGAACACGATCGTCTGCGCGATCGCGAACGGCGAGTTGACCCACACCTTGCCGCTGCCGAACGAGATGATCGCGCCCTCGATCGCGCCGCCGGCGGCGGCGACCCACAGCGCCGCGAGCGCGAAGAAGATCGCGAAGTAGACCCAGGTCGACAGGCGTTTCAACCGCATCCGGACCTCGAACGCGGCGATGGCGACGAACGCTCCCATCACGCGGCGATCCGCTCGGGCGCGTGGGGCGAGGGTGCGTCGGGATGGCGGCCCGCGATCGCGGAGAAGTAGACGTCCTCGAGCGTCGCCTCGACGGGCGCGAAGCCGGGCCCGGGCGCGGACTCGCCGGTCACGTGAACGAGCGTGCGGCCGGCCAGCAGGCGCGTCGAGATGACCGGGTAAGCGGCACGCGCCGCGTCGAGCTCGCCGCGCGCGATCGCCTTCTCCCAGACGCGCCCCTCGATCGAGCGCACGAGCGCCGCGGGCTCGCCCGCGAGCAGCACGCGGCCACGATGGATGATCGCCATGCGCGCGCACAGGTCGGACACGTCGGACACGATGTGCGTCGACAGGATGACGATCACGCTCTCGCCGATGTCCGCGAGCAGGTTATGGAAGCGGACGCGCTCCTCGGGGTCGAGGCCCGCGGTCGGCTCGTCGACGATCACGAGCCGCGGATCGCCGAGGAGCGCCTGCGCGATCCCGAAGCGCTGGCGCATGCCGCCCGAGTAGGCGCCGAGCGCCTTCCTGCGCACGTCCCACAGGTTGACCTGCTTCAGCAGCGCGTCGACGGTGTCGCGCCGCACGCCGCGCTCCGACAGGCCCTTGAGCCGCGCGAGGTGGTCGAGCATGTCGGCAGCGGAAACCTTCGGATAGACGCCGAAGTCCTGGGGCAGGTAGCCGAGGATGCGTCGGACGCCGTCCTTGTCGCGCAGAACGTCGAGTTCGCCCAGACGCGCGGTGCCCGCGTCGGCATCCTGCAGCGTCGCGAGCGTGCGCATCAGCGTCGACTTGCCGGCGCCGTTGGGACCGAGCAGCCCGAACATCCCGGCGGGAATCGTGAGCGACACCCCGTCGAGCGCGCGTGCGCCGTTCGGGTAGGTCTTCGACAGTCCGGCGATCTCGAGCGTTGCGGGCATCGGGCGGGGCTCCGGGGAACGAAGGCGCCGATTGTGGGGGCGCCGACGCGGCCACGCCAGCCGGGCGGCGACCGGGCGCCGCGGGCTGCGACGAAAGGGCGGAGAAGCGTTACGGGATGCGGCGCAGGCCCGGGTCGGCGTTCGCCGCCTCGGCCGACCCGCACCGGGCCGTGCGCCCTCTCGCGGGGCGGCGTCAGCCGGGCGCGCTTGCCGACCGCCGGCCGAGCGCGTACGCGGCGCCGAGCGCTGCCGCGGCCAGCAGCGCCGCGACTGCGTTGCCCCACCGCATGAACGGCGTCTCGCCGGTGCGGCCGGTCACGTGCGTCTCGAGGAGCCCGCGCCGGAACCACGGCAGGTGCAACCGCTCGCTGCCGTCGGCCTCGATGACGCTCGTGATGCCGGTGTTTGTCGCGCGCAGCATGGGCCGGCCGGTCTCCTTCGCACGCATCGCCGCGATCTGGTTGTGCTGCCAGGGCCCGATCGAGCGGCCGTACCACGCGTCGTTGGTCACGTTGACGAGCAGCGTCGCATCGCGCGACCAGCGCGCGAGCTCGGCGCCGAACGCGTCCTCGTAGCAGATGTTGACGGCGACCGTCTCGCCGGCGACCGAGAGCGGCGGCTGGTCGTCGGGCCCGGCCGTCTGGTCGGAGAGCGGGATCGCGAGGACACGATTGATGAGCCAGCCGACGAGCGGCTTCGCGGGGATCGTCTCGCCGAACGGCACGAGGTGGCGCTTGCGGTAGAGCTGCGTGTCCGACGCGCCGAGCGACACGACGCTGTTGTGGAGGCGGGGCTGCGCCTCGCCCGCCTCGGGCGGGCGCGCGATGAACACGCCGACGAGCACGTCGCCGCCGCGCTCGCGCATCGTCCTCGCGAGCGTCGCGACCGTCTCCTGCGGCACTTCCTCCGCGAAGACCGGGAACGCGCTCTCCGGCAGCACGACGAGCCTGCCGCGGCTCGCCGCGACGAGCTCCGTGTAGATGCGGAACGCGCGGTCGCGAAGCTCGGGGTCGAACTTCTGCTCCTGCGGGATGTTGCCCTGGACCAGCGTCACGGCGACCGGCGAGGGGCGTGCCGCCGTCCATTCCATCCGGTCGAGCACGGCTCCCGCGACGAACAGCGTCGCGGCGCCGGTGGCGGCAATCGCGACACGCTTCGGCGAGGATTGCGCGAGCGCGTCGATCGCGTACGCGAGGATCGCCGCGACGATCGCGACCGCGAGCGAGACGAGGAACACGCCGCCCACCGGCGCGTAGCCCGCGAGCGTGCTCCCCGGCAGCTGCGCATGGCCGACCGCGAGCCACGGGAAGCCGGTCAGCATGAATCCGCGCAGCCATTCGGCGAGCG
>JAKLIE010000313.1 GCA_022709775.1 Pseudomonadota bacterium | reverse complement strand
TCGAGCCTCAACTCGCGCACCGAGCGGCGGATCAGCGCCTCCTCGTCGCGTGTGACCACGCGCGTGTACTTGAGGTCCGACTGGAAATAGCAGACTTCGTCGACGGTGACGAGGCGCACCTCGTCGCGGACCTGCGCGTTCACCCAGCGAAGGTACCGCGTGCCGTCGCCGAGGTGCTCGACGAGCTGCCCGGCGAGCGGCCGCAGGTCGGCGGGCGGCGAGTCGAGGCGCCGGCGCACCCGGTCGAGCGCGAGCGCCATCCGCTCGTCGGTGAACGGCTTGAGCAGGTAGTCGACCGCACCCTGCTCGAAGGCACTCACGGCAAACTCGTCGTACGCGGTTACGAAGACGACGTGGCAGCGCCCGGCCGCGGCGCGCGCGACGTGGAGCCCGGACGCGCGCGGCATCCGGATGTCGAGGAACGCGACGTCGGGCTTGAGTTCGTCGATCGCCTCGATCGCCTCGTCGCCGTCGGACGCCGCCGCCACGACCTCGAGGTCGGGCCACAGCGCGGCGAGCCGTTCGCGCAATTCCTCGCGCAGCACCGCCTCGTCCTCGGCGATCAGCGCGCGGGGTCGCGCACGCGCCCCGGTCGTCGCGGAAGGCATCATGCGGGCTTGGCGCCCTTGAGCTCGATCAGGAACGCGCGGGCCGCGTAGCCGCCGACGTTCTCGGTCGTGTGGGTCTCCGCCTCGGCCCAGAAGACGTCGCCCGCCTTGCTTTCGGCCACGAACGCCTTGCCGTCCGCGCCGGTGACACGGACCTTGGCGTCGGTGAGCGCGACCGTGAGGTGCGCAGGATGCGAGTGCCGGCCGACGCCGCACATCCCCGCGCCCGGCCGGCTCGTGTACTCGAGGACGCGCACCTGGTCGTTCTCGAACGCGACCCGGAACGCGAAGGGCGCGACCTTCGCGGCGTCCTGCGCGACCGCGTCGTCGGCGAGCGCGGCGGCCGCGAGGCCCGAAAGCGCGCCGAGGACGAGAGCCCTGCGGCGATCGTCGAGAGAATCCATGCGTTGCCTCCGTTGGGTGCGTGGCACGAAACGCCTCGTGGGCGGGCCTGGCGTCATCCCGCCGTGCCCGACGGAACCTCGCCGGCGCCGCGGAGCACGCACGGCACCGTCACCGACAATGTCAGCGCTCCATCTTGCTCCCGCTCGGCGCCGAGGCGCAACGCGCCTCCGGCGAAGAGCTCGCGCTCGATGGCGGGGACGTCGGCGGCAGCCATGCCAGACGCGCGCGCGTAGCGCACCGAGAAGACCGCGGCCCCGCCGCGCATCTCCGCACCGACGCGGGCGGTACCGTAGCCGGGGTGCGCCAGCTCGCGCTGCAGGCGGTGGAGCGCGGGCACGACGATTCCCGGGTCGATCGTCGCGTCGCGGGCGCTGGCGGGCGACACCGGCGGTTGCGTGAGCGTCGCGGCGCCGCCGCATGCGCGCAGGTACGCCTCGACGAGCATTGCCTCGGTCTCCAGCGTCGCGGGTCGGCCGCGCCCGCTGGCAAGGGCAAGGCGAAGGTAGCTCACCAGCGACGTGATCGCGCCATCCGCAGCGGCGGGCTCGCGGCCATACTGCGATTCGATGCGGCGCAGCGCGTCGAGCAGGAACTCGGGGATCACCCGGGCGCAGGTGGCCTGCATCCGCGTGCGTCCCACGTCGAGCTCGCGCGCGGTCCGCGCGAGCTCCGCGCGACGCAGCTGCCGGCTCGCAGCCCGTGAAGTCACGCCATGGCGATGCAGGATCGCGCCGAGCGCGCCCCAGAACGCGAGCTGCCATGTGAGAAAGCGCAGCGTATCGTCGTACTCGGGCATGCCGCCGAGCAGACGGAGCATTTCCATGCCGAGGATGGCCGGCGCGGCGAATGCGAGCGCCGGCGCGACGATCGCGACGATGGCTATCACGGCGATCGCATATTCGCGCCACGGAGGAACGCGCTCGAGCGCGCGACAGTCGAGGACCGCGAATGCGAGGCCGAAAGGAACGGCGGCCGCCGTCCAGTGCACGAGCAGCAGCACAATCCATTCGAGCTGGTCCTGCGCGGCATTCCCGACGCCGTGCCGCGACACCGTGAATTCGGCGAGCGCGATCACCACGCCAGCGGCGGCGGCCTGCCCGAGGACGCGCCGGACGACAGGTCCGAACGCGTGGGAGCGCACGTCGTCGATCATGCTTCGGACCCAGCGTTCCCGGCGCGAGCGAGCGGCAGCTCGATTTCGGCGATCACGCCGGACGGGCGATTGGCGCGGATGCGCAGCGACGCTCGGCCGCCGTGCAGCACCTCGAGGCGCGCGCGCAGGTGCGCGAGGCCCGTCCCCGCGCCGCCGCTACCCTGGACGCCGACCCCCGTGTCCTCGACGCGCACCATGAGACGATGGCCCGCGGCGCTCGCGCGGATCGTGAGCGACCCGCCCTCGCGCAGCGGCGCGAGCCCGTGCCTCACGGCGTTCTCGATCAGCGTGGCGACGGCGAACGGCGGCACCGCCAGGTCGCGAAGTCTGGCGGGCACATCGATCGTCGTCGCGAGGCGCGCGCCCATGCGTGCCCGGATCACGGTGAGATAGGCGGCCGCGAGGTCGACCTCCTCGCCGAGCGAGGTCTCGCGCTGGCCCATCAGCGGCAGCACGCCGCACAGGTAGTCGATGAAGCCCGCGAGCGCGTCGCGCCCGGCGGGCAGGTCGGCGCGCTGCAGCCGCTGGATCGTCGCCAGCGTATTGAACAGGAAGTGCGGTTCGACCTGCGAGCGCAGCAGTGCGAGGCGCGCTTCGCTCTCCGCGAGCGCGAGGCGGTCGAGCGCGATGCGATGGTCGAGTTCGTGCGCCGCGGCGTCGTCGATGCGTTTGCGCTGGGCGACGATCAGCGCGGCGATCCCGCCGATCAGCGCGAACCGGATGCCATTCGGTGCGGCGCTCGCGAGCGTCGCCTCGTCGAACGACCAGTAGGAGGCCTCCACGAACCATGCGCCGGCGAGCGCGCCTGCGACGATCGCGGCGGCCACGCGCCACGCCGGCGATCCTGGCGCGGGAACATGCGTCGCGATCGCGATCGACGCGAGGATCGCCGTCGCGACGACTGCATGGTCGACGAGCGAGCGCAGCCAGTCCGCGACCGCGGAAGGGAACGGCGCGCCGACGGCGAGCGATTGGAGGAGCACCTGCGTCGACAGCGCCGCGGCGATGGCGAGGGCGACCGTGGCGGCGCTGCGCATCGGGATCGGCGCCTCCCGTCCGGCGCCGGGCGGAGGCGCATCGGCGTCCCTCTCGATGCGCGCGGCGTCGAGCGCGGCGGGCGAGGAGAGGCTTTCGGCCATCGTCGGCGTTCCCCGGGGGCGGGCAGGACGGGGCCAGTATAGTTGCGGCGCGGGCCGCGCGCGCGGCGTCGCCACGAACAGCCTCGAGCGGGGCACGAATCGACCCGTGGCCGCAACGACCCGGAGCGGTGTCCCTTCCGTGGCGGCATCGACGGCATGCCCGGGTGCTTTCGCGACGGTTCCGTAGCAACGGAGGCAAAGGCGTCGGGCTGAGGCCCGACCCACAGCGGCCGTCAGGCCGCCGTC
>JAKLIE010000312.1 GCA_022709775.1 Pseudomonadota bacterium | reverse complement strand
CGATCAGCTCCAGCATCCCCGCGCTCTGCCGGCCGCGCATGAACGCTCCCGGGCGTGTCGCGATCGGCAGGCCGCAGGCGATGGCATCGAGGCTCGTGTTCCCCCCCGACCAGCGCACGCTGTCGAGCATCGCGTCGCACGCGAGGTTGATGCGAAGGTAATCGTCGTGGTCGACCTGGGGCAGCACGACGACGCGGCCGGCGTCCACTCCGCTGGCGTCGAGCACCCGGTCGAGCCGCGCGCGCCACGCCGCGGTGAGCCTCGGATGCCGTCCGGCGAACGCGACGACCCGGCTCCCCCCGGCGGCGGCGAGCACGCGCGCGATCCGGTGATCGTCGTCCGGGTGCAGCTTGAACAGCGACTGCGGCACCAGGAACAGCGCGGGCCCGACCGGCAGGCCGAGCGACTCGCGTGCGACGCGCGAGGGCGGGACGGGCCGCGCATAGCGCGTGCCCAGCCCCGGAAGGCGTATCACGCGCTCCCGGTAGTGCGCGTCGCCGTTCCCGGGCTCCATCGCCCCGGCGGAGAAGAAGAGATCGATCGTCGCCAGTCCGGACGTGACCGGGTGGCCCCAGCCCGCGCACTGCAGCGGCGCGAGCCGAAGCGCGGCGAGCGCGAACGTGGTCGCATCCATGCCGAGCTCGGGATAGACGATGCAATCGGGTGCGTCCTCGACGATCGCGGAGGCGATCTCGGCCGGCTCGCGTGCCCGGTGCGAGACGAACTTCGCCGCGCCGTCGCGCAGCCGTCCGGTGAGCTCGTCGCTCGACGCCCCCAGCTGATGGACGACGACCTCGAACCGGTCCCGGTCCAGCCCCGTGATCCAGCTCTCGAAGTACCGCCCGACGGTTCCATCGCGGAAGAACGCGGACACGAACGCGACGCGCCTGCGTCCGCCCGCCGCGCGCGGGGCCGGGACCCCGGCCATCGCGGGACCGCGCGCCGCCGCGAGCGTCGCCGCCACGAGGTCGCCGTAGGCGGACTGCAGGGGGAGGTCGTCCTCGCCCTGGTAGGCCAGCAGGAAGTTGGTCCAGCACAGCTCCCTGAGCACCCGCGACGGGGGCATCGTCGCCGCGACGGCGGGCAACTCGCCGCGCAGCCGCTCGAGTCCGGCGGCGAACGCCGCCCGCGCCTCCCGGATCGATGCGAGCGAGGCCGGGATCATCGGCAGCGTGAGCGCGGCCCCGAGGCGCGCGCGCAGGAGCTGGGGGGAGGTCCCGGCCGCGCGCCCGTACGCCGCCCTCGCCGCGTCCAGGTCGTCGCGCTCGGCCAGCGCCCCGGCGAGCGCGAATCGAACCTGCGCGTCGTCGGGCCGCTCCGCAAGCGCGCCCTCGTACGCGTCGATCGCGGCATCCAGTCGCCCGGATCGCCGGTCAATGCCCGCCAGCACCAGTCGTGCCGTGCGCTGCCGCGGGTCGATCGCGAGCGCGCGCTTCGCGGCATCGATCGCGCCGCCTTCGTCGCCTGCGTCGCGTCGCGCAACCGCCAGGTTCGCCCATCCGTGCGCGTAGCGCGCGTCGGCGCCGACCGCGCGCTCGAATGCCGCGAGCGCATCGTCGGCGCGGCCGACCGACCGCAATGCGTTGCCGAGGTTGTTCCAGGCGCGCGCATAGGTCGCATCGACCGACGTGGCGCGGGAGAAGGCCTCGACCGCGCCCGCGTGATCGCCCGCATCGGCCGCTGCGATGCCCAGCGTGTTCCAGGCGCGCGCATCGCCCGGGACGAGCTCGGCGGCCCGGCGCGCGTCGTCGAGCGCGGCCGCGCGATCGCCCATGAGCCCGCGGGCTTCCGCGCGCAGCCGCAGCGCGAGCGAGCGCACGAGCGGCGACGCTCGCGCGTCGTCGACGATCGCACCCGCCATGCGCGCCGCCGAGGCGCCGTCGCCGCGGTCGAGCGTCGCCTGGGCCGCCCGAAGCCGCCGGTCAGTCACCCGATGGCCGGAGGGAGGCCTGCCCGGCGTCCGCGAGTGCCCCGGGCGCGACTTCGCCGATCGCCGCGAGGTAGGCGGCCTCGAGATGGCGCGTGTACGCGGGACCGTCGACGAGCGGCGACGACCCGAGTCCGCGCGCGATCGCGCCGCGCACTTCCTCCGCGAACGACGCGTCCTCCGCCAGCCGCACCGCGAGGTCGACGTACTCGCGGCCCGACTGCGCGATCGTCGCGGTCGCGCCCAGGTTCGAGAGGATCGAGTACGACGTGCGCTCGCCGTGCCGCCGGCCGACCAGCGTGACCACCGGCACGCCCATCGCGAGCGGCTCGATCGTCCCGTTGACGTTGCCGAAGGGCATCGGGTCGAGCACGACGTCGACGACGCGGTAACGCGCCTGGTTCTCCGCGTCGTTGCGCCCCTGCGGAAGGAAGAGCAGGCGGTCCGCCGGGATGCCGGCCGCGGCGGCCAGTCGCTCGTAGACCGGGCGATGACCGGGACGGATCGGCGAGAACGCGAAGCGCGCGCGCGGCACGCGGTCGGCGATCTCCTTCCACAGCGCGAGGCAGCGCCGCGAGAGCTTCATCGGCGCGACGAACGCGCCGATCACGAACGCGTCCCCGGGAATCGCGAGCTGCTTCCGTTCGAGCGGCGGGACCTTCGCCGGCTCGACCGCACGGAACGGATAGACGCAGCCGGCCATCGCGAGGAGCGGCTCGATCTGATGCTCCTGCGCCTCCGGCAGGTCCGCGTACGCGTCGGTCAGCTTGTAGTCGATCGTCGACAGGCCGAGCGTCCCCGCGCTCGCGACGTGCGTGATCTGGACGCGTGCGGGCTTGAGCGCGAGGATGCCCGGCCTCGCGCCCTTCGTGTGCGTCTGCAGGTCGACGAGCAGGTCGAGGTCGTCGCCGTCGATCACGCGCGCGGCCTCCCGGTCGACCAGGCCCGACACGTCGCGGAACGCGGTCGCGGCCCCCTCGAACCGCTCGGTCCAGCGATCGCGAACGTCCGACATCGAATAGAAGTGGACGTCGAAGCGCTCGCGGTCGTGGTGACGCACCGCCTCCCACATCATCTTGCCCATCACGTGGTTGCGCAGGTCCGCCGACAGGTAGCCGATCCTCAGCCTGCCGGGCTTCCGGGGCGCGGGTCGCGCATGCGGGACGCCGTAGACGCGTCGGCACGCCTGATCGTAGGTCTGGGCGAAGCGGTGCAGGACCGACGGCTCGACGTCGAAGAACAGCAGCAGGTAGAGGAGCTCCTCGAGCGCATCGACGAGCGTGGTTTCGGTCGCCGCCCGGAATCGCTCCTGCCTCAGGCCGTCGAGATAGCGGTCGAGGCGCCGGAAGTCGGCGGTGAACTGGCACACCTCGAGCGCCTGCACCGCGAGCAGCAGCGACTCGGGGCAGGCGGCCTCGAAGCGCCGGAAGTTCTGGGCCCAGCCGTCGAAGTCCCCGCTCTCGCGCAGCACCTCGCCCAGGTTCTTCCACGCGGACTCGCGCGTCGCGTCGATCTCGAGCACGCGGCGGTACATGCCCATCGCCGCCCTGCGGCGTCCCTGCTGCTGGAACAGCACGCCGAGGTTGAACACCGCGTCGGCGAACGCCGGGTCGAAGGTCATCGCGTGCCGG
>JAKLIE010000311.1 GCA_022709775.1 Pseudomonadota bacterium | reverse complement strand
GGCTTGACCGGCCGCGAGTGCCTTCGCCTGACCTTCGGCCTGGCCGGCCGCGAGCGCCTTCGCCTGACCTTCGGCCTGGCCCGCCGCGAGCGCCTTCGCCTGACCTTCGGCCTGGCCCGCCGCGACGCCGGCCGCCGGAAGCGGCTCGGTCCGCGGACGCCCGTCGTTGCCCGGGCCCGGCTCGGTGCGGGGACGCCCGTCGCTGCTCGGACCCGGCTCGGACCGCGGGCGCCCCGCGAGGTCGACGGCGGTGTTCTGCGGCGCGACGAAGCGCGTTGCCGGCACGATCGTGCCCACCGCGTCCTTGCTGCCCGGCGGGACGTCGAGCGCGTAGCCGCCGACGACGATCACGGCCACCGCAGCGATGCCGGCACCGATCCAGATCTTGCGCTTGCTGGACGGAAGTTCCTGTTGATCGCTCATCATTCCCCCTGGAGGTGCCATCGCCCGGGGTGTCCGGAGGATGGATGCCGACGTTTCCGGGATGACCCGGTGTGGATCGGAAGTTACGCCAATTACGCGCGAGCGCGCCGTGAGTTGGCTCCCCGGCCCGGCCGGGGAGTGCGGAATATTCGCCATGACGGCCGCGACGAGCCCCTCGGGCGGGTACGCCGGGGATACGCGGCCCATCGCCTCGAACATCGCCCGCCATTCGCCGAAGCGCCCGCGAAGCGCCGGATCGGCCTCGAGCAGGCGGTCGAGCTCGCGCGCCTCGTCGGGCGTGGCCTCGCCGTCCAGGACGGCGTGCATCAGGCGCGTGGCGGAGGCGGCGTTCATCGGGAAAGGTCGCGCAGGTCGGGGAGGAGGCCGCGCAGCCGTTGCCTCGCCTCGAACAGGCGCGACTTCACGGTCTTTTCGTCCAGGTCCAGGACCTGCCCGATCTCCAGGTAGGAAAGCTCGGAAAAGTGCCTCAGCATCAGCACCGTGCGGTCGTTGGTCGCCATGCTCATCACCGCGCTTCGTATCCTTGCCGAGAGCTCCGCGTCGCCCACGCGCCGCTCGGGGTCGTCTGCGTCCGGACCGGCGACGTCGATTTCGTCGTCGAGCGGCTCCTCGTGCCCGCTGCGGCGCAGCATGCTGAGCGACTCGTTGACCGCGATTCGATAGATCCAGCTGAAGAAACGGTACTGCGGGTCATAGTCGTCCAGTCGCTCCGCCACCTTCAGGAACACGTTCTGCGCGACGTCGCTCGCATCCTCGGCGTTGCGCAGCACCCACCACGCCGCGTTGTAGACCGGCCGCTGGTAGCGAACCACCAGGGCGGCGAACGCCTCGCGGTCGCCGTTCCGGTACCGCTCGATCAACGCGTCGTCGGCCTCGGTTTCCACAATTACGCGGGGCGCTCGGAAAAGTTGGGAAACGGACGCGCGCCGGGGGCGGTGGGCGGAATCAGGGGCCCGGCACGATCTCGAAGAGCTGGTCGAAGCCCGAATAGCTGAAGATGTCCTTCAGGTGCGGCCCGACGCCGGCCAGCCTGAGCTTCCCCGACGACGCGAGCAGGCGCTTGTGGGTCTTGAGCAGCACGCCCAGCCCCGCGCTGGAGATGTACTCGAGCCCGCGGCAGTCCAGCGTCGCGATGCCCTGGACCTTGTCCAGGAAGGCCTGCGCGGAGGCCGCCTGCGCGGCGTCGAGCCGCCCGGTGACGACGATCGCGCCGTCCGGGCCGATTTCCATCGCGAGCATCGATCCCCTCCGGTTGCCGCTTCAGTCCGCGCGGGCCGTCGGCCCGGTGGCGGTCTTGCGAAACACGATCCGGCCCTGCCGCGTCGACTCCGAGTACTGGTACTCGATCGAATCCACCATCCGCCGGATCAGGTGCAGCCCGAGCCCCCCGGGCCGGCGCTCCTCGATCCGCGCATGGATGTCCACGTCGGGCGCGCGCGTCGGGTCGAATCGCTCGACGTCGCCGTCGACGAGCGCCACTTCGACGCCTCCGTCGATGGCCTTCAGGTCCACCCTCACCGGGGATGCGCTCCCGGTGGCGTATTTCACCATGTTAGTGAACAGCTCTTCCACCGTGAAGTCGACCGCCTTCTTGAGCGCGGGGTCGACGCCCAGGCGCGCGAACGCTTCCTGCGTGAACGCGACCATCGCATCGATCGACGCGAAGCTGCGCGAGAACTCGCGCGACAGCGCCGCCGCGCCGCCGTCGCGCCGCACCAGCACCGCGGTCATGTCGTCTTCCTGCGCCGCGCCGCCTCCGAAGTCCCGCACCGCGCCCACGATCGCATCCATCAGCGCAGTGACGCGCCCCCCCCGATGCGCCGCGACGAGCGCCTCGACGCGCGCCTCGCCGAACTGCTCGCCGGCCGCGTTGGTCCGCTCGTAGAAGCCGTCCGACAGCAGCACGAGGATGTCGCCGGGCGCCATCTCGAGCGTCACCGGCGGCCGCGCGGCGGCGAGCGGCATCGCGCCGAGCGGGAAGCTCGTCGGCTTGTAGCGGACGCAGGTTCCGGTCGCGGCCCGGAAGTGGAAGATCGGCCCCTGCCCGCCGCTGTGGAACCTGAGGCGATGGGTCGCCGGATCGAGCAGCCCGATGAACGCCGTCACGAAGCGGTCGTCCGCGAGCGTCTCGGCGAGACGGTTGTTGATCTGCAGGTACGCGGTGTCGAGGTCCGCGCCGAGACGAAACGCCATGCGGAGCATCGCCTGCATCTGCGTCACCGACAGTGCGGGCGCGATGCCGTGGCCGGTCGCATCGCCCAGCACGACGAGCAGCCCCTGGTCGATCGCCGCCAGGTCGTAGGTGTCGCCGCCGGTCAGCTCGGCAGGCTCGAACAGGCCGCACACCTCGTAGCCGGGCACCGCCGGCATCTCCGACGGCAGGGTGCTCATCTGGACGACGCGCGCCATCTCGAGCGCCTGCCGCATCTTCTCGCCCTCGATCACCGCCTCGGTCATGCGCACGCGCTGCAGCGCCACCGCGCACTGGGCCGCCAGCGCGGTGGCGAGCGTCTCGTCGTCCGCGTCGAACACGCCCCCGTCCTTGTTCAGAACCTGCATCACGCCGACCAGGGCGTCCTTGTGGTCGACGAGCGGCAGCGTGAGCATGCAGCGCGTCCGGTAGCCGGTCGCGCGGTCCACGGTCGGGTCGAAGCGCGGGTCCGCGTAGCAGTCCGGCACGTTGATGATCCTGCGCTCGTGCGCGCACGCGCCGACCAGCCCGGCGCCCGAGCGGACGCGCACCGGCGCGATGCCGGTCGCGACGAGCAGGACCAGCTCGTCGCTCGCCGGCTCGAACAGCCACACCGATCCGCGGTCCGCGTGCAGCACCTGCTTCGCCGCGTTCACGACCTCGCCCAGCATCGTCATCAGGTCGAACGGCGCCGCGAGCGCGCTCGTCACGCCGAGGATCGTCTCGAGATCCTCCGCGGAGAGCCGGTGCCGGCGATTCTGCGCTTCCATGGCGGGCCAATGTAGCGCAATCGCGCCCTCCGCGCGGGGGGCCGACCCCGGGATCGCGTTCGTCGCACCGGCTCGGTCGCCCGTCGCACCGGGGCGCCGCGGAGGCCCGCCGTTGCGCTATCCTTCGCGTCCCGCCTCGCAGGCCCCGGCCTTGC
>JAKLIE010000310.1 GCA_022709775.1 Pseudomonadota bacterium | reverse complement strand
CGCAGGGCTCCGCATCACGGACATGGACGTGATCGAGCTGAACGAGGCGTTCGCGGCGCAGGCGCTCGCGGTCACGCGCGACCTCGGCCTCCCCGACGACGCCGCGCACGTCAACCCGAACGGCGGCGCGATCGCGCTGGGGCATCCGCTCGGCGCGTCGGGCGCGCGGCTCGCCACGACCGCGTGCTACGAGCTCCACCGGCGCAAGGGACGCTACGCGCTCGCGACGATGTGCATCGGCGTGGGCCAGGGCATCGCGATGGTGCTCGAGCGGGTGTGACGACGCCCCCTTCGCCGCGCGAGCCGGCGACGGCGCAGAATGCCGGGATGAGCCTCCCGGTCTCGACGCGCATCACGCTCGACGGTCCCATCCGCGCGCGCTACGACGACGCGCGGGCGAGCGTGCCGGTTCGCGCCGAGCTCGACTGGTACGCGTCCCGCCTGCCGCGCGACGCGGGTCTCGTCCTCGATGCGATGTGCGGCTCGGGGCGCCTGCTCGTTCCGCTCGCCGCGCTCGGCATCGCGATCCACGGCGCGGACGCCTCCGCCGCATCGCTCGCGGTCGCGGAGGGTCGTCTCGACGGCGCGGGACTCGACGCGACGCTCTACCGGCAGGACGTGACCGCGCTCAACCTGCCGACGCGCTTCGCCGCCGCGATCCTCGACGGGGGCGCGTTCGCGCGCATCACGGAACCCGAGGCCGCGCTCGAGGCGCTCGTGCGCCTGCGCGCGCACCTCGTCGGCCCGGGCACGCTGCTCGTCGACGCGCGCGCGCCCTCGTACACGCAGATGCGCCCCGGCGCGCCGCTCGTCGAGATCGCCAGCGTCGCGCTGCCCGACGGCTCGCAGATCCGCATGCGCTCGGAAACCTCCGTCGACGCGGAGGCGAGGCTCGCGCACACCGACGCGCGCTACACGCACCGCCGCGGCCCGCAGCCGCTGGGCGAGGAGCACGTGCATCGCGCGCTCACCTGGTACGACGCCGACGACTGGTGCATGCTCCTCGAGAGCGCCGGGTTCGGCGGCGTCGCCTGCGAGCGCTCGCCGCGCGAGCCGAGCGAGGACGAGACGTCGTTCGCGGTGACCGCACGCGCCTGACGGCGCCCGCGGGGCGCTACCAGCTTCCGGACGCGCCGCCGCCGCCCGAGCTGCCGCCTCCGCCGGAGAAGCCTCCGCCGGACGACGACGACCCGCCCGAGCTTCCGCCGCTCGAGATCACCATGCCGCCGATCGTCGTGCTGCCCTTCGACTTCATCTCCTTCGCCGCCTTCAGGTACCACTCCTGCCGGCTCAGGATCAGCTTCGCGATCGGATAGCCGACGATGTAGATCCCGAGGAGCACGAGCGCGCCCTTCACGCCGACGATGATGATCGGGAACATCGCCCAGAACGGGATCAGGAACACGTAGAGGAACCAGCCCACGCCCGGCGTCATGATGCCGATGAACGTGAACAGCCCGATGATCCCGAAGATGAACGCGCCGAGCAGGATGCGCATCGGCCACGGCGGGAGCTGGCTCTCGATGTCGGAGAACGCCATCTTCGCGCCGCCCGACGACGACTCGGCGCCGGGCGCGTTCCAGTCGCCCTGCCCTTCGAGCGTCTGAACGATCGCCGTGACGCCGGCCTGGATGCCCGCCTCGTAGTTGCCGCTCTTGAACTGCGGCGTCATCGTCTCGCGGATGATCCGCGAGGCGCCCGCGTCGGTCAGCGTGCCCTCGAGGCCGTAGCCGACCTCGATGCGCATCTTGCGGTCGTTCGGCGCGACGATCACCAGCACGCCGTTGTCCTTGCCCTTCTGGCCGAGCTTCCAGGCGTCGAACACGCGCGTCGCGTAGCCCTCGATGCTCTCGCCCTCGAGCGACGGCATCGTCAGCACGACCACCTGGTTGCCCGTGGCCTGCTCGTGCTTCTCGGACATCTGCGAGATGTTCTGCTTCGCGGCGGCCGACAGGATCTTCGCCTCGTCGACGACGCGGCCGGTGAGGAACGGCACGTCGGCGGCGAGCGCCGGCAGCGCGAACGCCAGGCACGCGGCGAGCGCGGCGAGGACCGCGACGAACCGCGGGCGCCGGGGCCGCGACGATCCGCGAAGGGCCGTGGCGCTCATGACGGGTCCTCGCCGATCTCGACCGTCGCGTCGGGCAGCTCGTTCGCGCTGCTGCCGCCGCCGGCGTAACCCTTCGACGCGAGCAGCGCGTCGAGCGCGTCGAGTCCGGCCGCGATCGCGTCGTCCGCGCGGTGCTCGCGCAGCAGCGGCACCATCGGCGCGATGACGCTGCCCCACTCGTCGGCCGCCACGCGCCCGTCGAAGCCGATGTCGGCGACGAGCTCGACGCGGTGCTCGAAGCGCGCGACGAGGATCAGGATGCCGTTGCGCCGGCGCGTGCGGAACAGCTGCCGGTCGAGGAAGTACGCGTGCGCGTACTGCCGCGTCTCGGCCTCGGCGCGCAGGCGCGACAGGAACAGCCGCGCGAACGGCCGCACGAAGACCACCAGCAGCGCGGCGCCGGCGCCGCCGAGCATCACCGTCGCGAGCGCGAGGAGCAGCGTCGTCGACGTCGCCCAGTCGGGCCGGATCACGTCGCCGATCGCGACGACGAGGGCGGCGACCGACGCGGCGAGCGCGCCCGCGCGCCACGGCAGCTCGGGATAGAGGTCCGCCTTCGCGATCGAGACGGTGACGACCTCGACGCCGCGCGCGCGCTCGAGGGCGGCGACGCGGGCGGCGTTCGGCGACGGGGCTTGCGCGTTCATGGCGTCATGGGCCGTTCGGGCGCGTGCAGGTCGAGAGCGTAGTAGCAGGCGTCGGCCAGCGGGTTGTCGTAGTAGCGGGCGCAGCGCACGAAGCCGAGGCTCTCGTAGAGCGCGCGCGCCTCGGTCATCCGTTCCAGCGTGTCGAGGCAGAGCGTACGGTACCCGATCGCCCGCGCGGCGTCGACGATCGCGCCGGCGAGCGCGCGCCCGGCGCCGGTGCCGCGGGCGCGCGGCTGCACGTAGAGACGCTTCACCTCGCCGACGGGCGCGGCGCGAGCGCCGCCCAGCGCCGAAGGCGGGGGATCGAGCGCGCGCAGCGCGACGCAGCCGACCGCGTCGCCCGGCGGCCCCGCGAGCAGCAGGCAGCCGAGCGGCGGCCCGTACTTGCCGGGCAGCTCCGCGAGCTCGTCGGCGAATCCCTGGAAGCAGAGGTCGACGCCGAGGCCCGCCGCGTATTCCTCGAACAGCGCGCGCGCGAGCGCGAGGTCGCGCTCGTCGCGGGCACGGCGAACCGGGTGTGGCGCCCCCATCACCCGGTCAGTCGCGCGCGAACAGCGGCTCGAGCCACGCGCGCGGCAGGAGGTCCGCCATCTTCGAGCTCGTTCCGCCGGGCAGGATCACCTCGCAGTCGAGGTTGCGGCGGTCGACCTGCACGATCAGCTCGCGGCAGCGCCCGCAGGGCGCGAGCACGCCGTCGGCGTCGATCGCGACGATGCGCCGGATCTCGGTCTCGCGCGCCTTCAGCATCTCGGCGACCGCCGAGTGCTCGGCGCAGAAGCCGATGCCGCACGCGAGGTCGAGGCAGATG
>JAKLIE010000031.1 GCA_022709775.1 Pseudomonadota bacterium | reverse complement strand
GCCGCTCGGGCGACGTGGTCTCGGTCGCCGAGAAGTCGAAGCCGCAGCTCCGGATCGTCGACGCGCTCCAGCTCGCCGAGAAGGTCGGTTTTCCGTCGTGGGTCGACGTCGACCCGAAGAAGATGCAGGGCACGTTCAAGGGCGCACCGGACCGCTCGGAGTTCGGCCAGGACATCAACGAGAGCCTGGTCGTCGAACTGTATAGCAAGTAAACCGGACGGGCGTCGGCCGTGCCGCCCGGGCGGCAGGCGGCCGACGTTTCCATTGAACGTTTTCCGAGGTTCCGCATGCAAAGCAACGCCTTGTTGAAGCCGCGCATCATCGACGTGCAGAGCATGTCGCCGTTCCACGCCAAGGTGGTGATGGAGCCTTTCGAGCGCGGGTACGGGCACACGCTCGGCAACGCGCTCCGCCGGGTGCTGCTGTCGTCGATGCCCGGGTACGCGCCGACCGAGGTCCGCATCTCGGGCGTGCTGCACGAGTACTCGGCGCTCGACGGCGTTCAGGAGGACGTGGTCGACGTCCTCCTCAACCTGAAGGGCGTCGTGCTCAAGCTGCACAACCGCGACCACGTGGTGCTCAAGCTCGCGAAGTCGGGCGAAGGGCCGGTCACCGCCGCGGACATCGAGCCGAACCACGACGTCGAGATCATCAATCCCGAGCACCTGATCGCGCACCTCACGGCGGGCGGCAAGATCGAGATGGAGATCCGCGTCGACAAGGGCCGCGGCTACCAGCCGGCCACGGCGCGGATCAAGCCCGAGGGCGGCAGGACGATCGGCTCGATCCTCCTGGACGCGTCGTTCTCGCCGGTCCGCCGCGTGAGCTACGCGGTCGAGAGCGCCCGCGTGGAGCAGCGCACCGACCTCGACAAGCTCGTGCTGGACATCGAGACCAACGGCGTGGTCGAGCCGGAGCAGGCGGTCCGCTACGCGGCGAGCGTGCTGGTCGAGCAACTGTCGGTCTTCGCCGACTTGAAGGGCACGGACGCCCCGGTGGCCGAGCGCAGCTCGCCGCAGGTCGACCCGCTGCTGCTGCGCCCGGTGGACGACCTCGAGCTCACGGTGCGCTCGGCCAACTGCCTCAAGGCCGAGAACATCTACTACATCGGCGACCTGATCCAGCGCACCGAGACGGAGCTCCTCAAGACGCCGAACCTCGGCCGCAAGTCGCTGAACGAGATCAAGGAAGTGCTCGCTTCCCGCGGGCTGTCGCTCGGCATGAAGCTCGAGAACTGGCCGCCGGCCGGGCTGGACCGTCCGTAGCGGACGCGGACCGCGGCGACCGCGCCGCGCGAGAGACCAAGAAACGAGCGCTGTGCGAAGCGGCGCCACTGGATCGAAGGACGAACCGCCATGCGTCACCGTCACGGACAACGTAAGCTCAACCGCACCAGCAGCCATCGCGTCGCGATGCTGCGGAACATGACCAACTCGCTGTTCACGCACGAGGCGATCAAGACGACGCTTCCGAAGGCGAAGGAGCTGCGTCGCGTCGCCGAGCCGCTGATCACGCTCGCGAAGGAGGCGACGCTCGCGAACCGCCGGCTCGCGTTCGACCGCCTGCGCGACCGCGACGTCGTGACGAAGCTATTCAACGAGCTGGGGCCGCGCTACAAGGCGCGCCCGGGCGGCTACCTGCGCATCCTCAAGTTCGGCTTCCGCCAGGGCGACAACGCGCCGATGGCGTTCGTCGAGCTGGTCGACCGTCCGGCCGTGGCCGCCGAGGGCGGCAAGGGCGAGTAGCCCCGCGCGCGTGCCGTGCGTCGCCGAAGGCCGGGCCGTGCGCCCGGCCTTCGCGTTTCCGGCCTTCGGGAGAGTCTGGCGCCCGGGCCGCGTCGTGTAGGATTCGGCCCCATGGACGGCAAGATTCTCGTCACCGGCGGGGCGGGCTACATCGGTTCGCACGTGGTCCACGCGCTCGCGCAGGCGGGTTACGCGCCCTTCATCCTCGACAGCTTCGCCAACAGCTCGCGGGCGGTCGTGCCGCGGCTCGCCGAGCTCTGCGGCATGCCGATCGACGTGATCGAGGCGGACGTGCGGGACGCCGAGGCGCTCCGCCGGACGTTCCACGATCATCCGATCGTCGGCGTCGTGCATTGCGCGGGGCTCAAGGCGGTCGGCGAAGGCGAGGAGCGGCCGCTCGCGTACTGGGACGTCAACGTCGGCGGCACGATCGCTCTCGCGGAGGTGATGGGCGAGGCGGGGGTCGCGCGGCTCGTGTTCTCCAGCTCGGCGACCGTCTACGGGCAGCCGGACGCGCTGCCGGTCGCGGAAGACGCCCCCCTGAAGCCGCAGAGCGTCTACGGTCGCACGAAGCGCACCGCCGAGGATTTCCTGCGCGACCTCACGCGCGCCAACGCGAACTGGCGCATCGCGATCCTGCGCTACTTCAACCCGGCGGGAGCGCACCCCTCGGCCCGCATCGGCGAGTCGCCCGCCGACCGGCCGCAGAACCTCGTGCCGCTCCTGTGCAGGATCGCGGCGGGCGAGATCGGCGAGCTCGCGATCTTCGGCAGCGACTGGCCCACCGAGGACGGAACGGGCGTGCGCGACTATCTGCACGTGCAGGATCTCGCCGAAGGTCACGTCGCCGCGATCCGCCATCTCGCGTCGGCCCCCGGCGCGACGACGCTCAACCTGGGCATGGGGCGCGGATGGTCGGTGCTCGAGGTCGCGCGCGCCTTCGAGCGCGCGTGCGGACGCAGGATCGCGCGGACCTTCGTGCCGCGCCGCTCCGGCGACGTCGCCTGCTGCTACGCGGATCCGTCGCGGGCCGAGGCGCTGCTCGGCTGGCACGCTCACCGCGATCTCGACGCCATATGCGCGGACGCGTGGCGCTGGCAGCAGGCCGGCGGGACCTACTGAAGCCGCCTCTCGCGCCGGTAGCGCGCGAGCTCGTCGGCGAGCCACGCCTTCGCCGCCGCATCCCGTCCGCCGCAGCGCACGCGATAGGGCTCGCCCGTCAGGCTGCTCGCGCCGGCGACGCGATCGACGAACGCGTCGGCGCTGCCGATCAGCGGTCGCGCGACGTCGAGCTTGAGCGCGAGATGGTCGCGCGCCTCGCGCGCGTCGTGCTCGACGCCGCCGCGCACGAAGCGGCACTCCGAGGCCGCGACGAACGCGAGCAGGTGATCGATCTCGCGTTGCGCATTCGCATCGGGCGCGGACTCCGCCGGGGCCGCGAGCATCGCCGCGAGCGCCGCGGCGGCGAGCAGGATCGCAGGCGTCATGGCGCGGCGAGGCGAAGCGTCGCGCGGATCGGCGCGTGGTCGGAAGACTCGACGCGCTCGACCCACACGTCGTCCACGGCGAGTCCGCGCACGAACAGGTAGTCGGCGGGCATGCCGAGGAAGGTCGATCGGGCGCCGCGACGCGGGATCGCCTCCGCGAAGCCGGCGCGCGAGGCGACCTCCGCGAGCGCGGCCGCGCGGTCCGCGCTCCAGGTGTTGAAGTCGCCCGCGAGGATCGCCGGGCCGCGATGATCCGTCATCAGGCCGGCGACGGCGTCGAGCTGCCTGCGGTAGACGGCCGTGTCGAGCGTGAAGGCCACCGAGTGCACGTTCGCGACCGCGAGCGTGTCCGTGCGCCCCTCGATCCGGTACCAGGCGACGAGCGCGGACTTCGGCAGCGCGAGGAGGGGCTCCGTCGCACGCAGCACGCACGCCGTTCGCGGCCGCTCGGCCGACGCGGTGAGCACCCCGCTGACCACGCCGTCGAACGACCAGGCGTCGGCCTGTGCCCAGTGCCGGCCGGCCTGGCCGAGCTGCCCGCGCAGTTCGCGCGTCAGCGTCGCCTCCTGGAGCAGCACGAGGTCGCTCGCCGAGGCGAACGCGGCGAGGTCCTGCGCCCAGCCGGGGTCGCCGTTGCGGTGGATGTTCCAGACCACGACCGACAGGGGGCGGTCCGCGCGGAGCGCGCCGGGCACCCCGGGAAGCGGCGCGCCCGGCGGGCAGGCGAGCGGGATCGGCGCAGGGCCGTCGCTGCGGGCGATCCATGCGCGGTCGTCGGTCGCGACGCTCGCGCATCCCGACAGCGCGACGGCGACGGACGCGGCGAGCGCGAGCGGCAACGTCGCGGTCGCGCGGCGTTCAGTCGCCGGGCAGCGCCGCACCTTCGACCTTGAGCGCCTCGGCCCGGATCTCCTCCGTGAGGCGCGCCTTCAGCGACGAGAACGCCGGCGTGGTCTTCACCGTGTAGTGGCGCGGGTGCGCGATCGGCACCGGCACGTCGGCCTTGATGCGGCCGGGCCGCGCGCTCATCACGACGACGCGGCTCGCCATGAAGATCGCCTCCTCGATGTCGTGCGTGACGAACAGCACCGTGGTCTTCTCGCTCTCCCAGATCGCGAGCAGCAGCTCCTGCATCAGACCGCGCGTCTGGTGGTCGAGCGCGCCGAACGGCTCGTCGAGCAGCAGGATCTTGGGCGCGTTGGCGAGCGCGCGGGCGATCGCCGTGCGCTGCTGCATGCCGCCCGAGAGCATCTTCGGGTGGTGGCGCTCGAAGCCCTCCAGGCCCACCTTGCGGATCCAGTGCCGCGCGATCGACGCCTGTTCCGCGGCGGGCAGCCCCTTCTCGCGCAGGCCGAAGCGCACGTTCTCCTCTACCGTGAGCCACGGAAACAGCGTGTAGCTCTGGAACACCATGCCGCGGTCGGCGCCGGGGGCTTTCACCTCGGCGCCGTCGAGCAGCACGCGGCCCGCGGTCGGCCGATCGAGTCCCGCGACGATGCGCAGCAGCGTCGACTTGCCGCAGCCCGAGGGACCGAGGATCGCGATGAAGTCGTTGTCGGCGACGGTGAGCGACACCGGCGTGAGCGCGAGCGTGGGCGCGCCGCCGTGCACGCCCGGGAACGTCCGCCCCACGCCGTCGACGACGAGCTTGCTCACCGGCGGGCCTCCGCGACGCGCCTCACGCGAGGCTCCACGGGAACATCCGCTGGTTCGCCCACTTGAACCCGAAGTCCGAGACGAGGCCGATCAGGCCGATCATGATGATGCCGAAGATGATCTGGCCGGTGTTGAGCAGCGCCTGGCTGTCGGTGATCATGTGGCCGATGCCGGACGACGCGCCGATCAGCTCGGCGACGATCACGTAGGTCCACGCCCAGCCGAGCACGAGCCGCAGGGTCTCCGCGATCTGCGGCGCCGCGCTGGGCAGCAGGACGCGGCGCACGATGCCCCGGGGTCCGGCGCCCAGCGTGTAGGCCGCCTCGACCAGGTCGCGTCGCGTCGATCCGACGGTGACCGCGACCATCAGCACGATCTGGAAGAACACGCCGATGAAGATCACGAGGAGCTTCTGCGCCTCGCCGATGCCGGCCCACAGGATCAGGAGCGGGATGAACGCGGAGGCCGGCAGGTAGCGCGCGAACGAGACGAACGGCTCGAAGAACGCCTCGACGGGCTTGAACGCGCCCATGGCGATGCCGAGGGGCACGCCGAGTAGCGCGGCGAGCACGAAGCCGCCGAGCACCCGCCACACCGTCATGCCGACGTCGAACGCGAAGCCGTGCTTCGCGAAGAGCGCCCACCCCTCGGCCAGCATCGTGAGCGGGTCGGCGAGGAACGTCTTCGACACGAAGCCGCCGAGCGTCGCGACGCTCCACGCGGCGACGAACAGGACGAAGAACGCGATGCCGAGCGCGACCTTGCGCGCCCGGCTCACGGGAACGAGCGGATTCATGCCTCGGCGCGTCGGGTGTCGGCCCGACGGGCACCGCCTCGGACGGTCCCCGGGCCGGCGCAGCCCGTCCGGGCTCCGGCGAAAGCCACGATCGTCGGCCTGAAGGCCGACCTACATGATGAAGCGCGTGTCGGCGAGCTTCGTGAGGTCGGGGATCTGCTTGATGATGCCGATCTCGAGCAGCAGGTCCGCCGCTTCCTTCGAGAACTGCAGATGCGGGCCCGCGAAGAACGCCCTGTTCGCCGCGCGATCCTGCCAGCGCAGGTATTTCTGCGACGCCTCGAACTGCTCGGCCGACTGCTTCACGTCGGCGCCCATGATCTCGAAGCTTCGCTTCGGCTCCTTCGCGATCATCTCGAGCGCCTCGAAGTAGCTGTCGGCGAGCGCCTGCGCCGCCCTCGGGTTCTCGGAGAGGAACTTCGGCGTGCAGCCGAACGTGTCCATCACCATCGGATAGTCGAGCGTGGTCGCGATGATCCTGCCCGACTGCGGCGCGGCGCGCACCGTCGACAGGTACGGCTCGTAGGTCATCGCGGCGTCGTTCTGCCCCGCGACGAACGCCTGCGCGGCCGGACCGGGCTCGAGATTGACGACCGTCACGTCCTTCACCGACAGGCCGTTCTTCTTGAGGAACCACGCGAGCGCGAAGTACGGCGAGGTCCCGGGCGCCGAAGCCGCGACGGTCTTGCCCTTCATGTCGGCGATCT
The DNA here is from genome assembly GCA_022709775.1 of Pseudomonadota bacterium. The sequence continues at coordinate 3,248 of JAKLIE010000031.1, read as the reverse complement.
TCTGGATGGTGCTGCGCGCGGCCATGCCGTCGGCGCCGTAGCTCTTGTCGAGCTGGAAGATCTGCGTCGTCGCGACGCCGTTCGCGTTCCAGACGATCCAGGTCTCGACGGTGGTCGCGGCGCACTGCACGTCGCCCGACGCGATCGCGAGGTGGCGGTCCTTCTGCGGGATCTTCTTGATCGACACGTCGAGGCCGTTCTTCCTGAAGATGCCGGCCTCCTTCGCGAGCGTGAGCGGCGCGAACCCGGTCCAGCCGGAGATGCCGACGGCGACCCTGGTTTCCTGCGCGGCGGCGGGAGTCGCGAAGGCGAGCGCGGCGGCGAGCGTGAGGGACAGCGGGAGGGCGGGACGACGCATGCGATGCTCCGGAAACGGTGGGGAAACGATCATCTTCGCCGCGCGCCCGTGGCCTGTCAACGCCGCGGGGCGCGCGACGGCCGATGGCATACAATGCCGGCGGTACGCCCCGACGCGGTGCTCGGCCGAGGCGATCGCCTCCCGACACGATGACCTCCCATCGCCTGCTCTCGCCCCGGGACTTCCGGCGGATGCCGTGCAAGAACGGCGGCGGACGCACGGCGGAGATCGCCGCATGGTCGCGCGAGCCCGGTGCGGAAGCGTTCGCCGGGCGCGTTTCGATCGCCGAGATCGAGCGCGACGGCCCGTTCTCGGCGTTTCCGGGCGTCGACCGCACGTTCGTATTGCTCGACGGAGCGGGCGTCGTGCTGACGCAGGGGGGTGTCGACGTCGAGGTCGTGGCGCGGCACGAGCCGCTGCGTTTCGCCGGCGACGAGGCGTCGTCCTGCCGGCTCGTCGGAGGGCCCGTGCGCGCGTTCAACCTGATGGTCCGGCGCGGCCGCGCGCAGGGCGGCGTCGTCGTCGCGGACGGCGAGGCGACGATCGCGGGACCGTTTCGCTTCGGCCTCTGCTACGCGGCCGAGGGGGCGAGCGAGTGCCTGCTGCCGGGGCGCGCGCCGATCGCGGTCGCCGAGGGAAATGCGCTGCTGATCGACGGCGAGGAGCGGACAGTGTCGATGCACGTGAACCCGATCGACGCCGGCGCCGTGGCGATCGTGGCGGCGCTCGATGCGCCGGACTGAGCGGACCGCGGCGGGATGACGACACGCCTGCACGCGCCGTGGGCGCTGCTGCCTTCGGGATGGGCGCGCGACGTGGCCGTCGGCGTCGCGGACGACGGCACGATCGAGAGCGTCGCGCCGGGCTCGCCCCGCGGCGACTCGGACGACGCGGGCGGCCCGCTCGTGCCCGCGATGCCGAACCTGCATTCGCACGCGTTCCAGCGCGGCGTGGCCGGCCGCACCGGACACGCCGGCGCGACCGGCGAGGACAGCTTCTGGACCTGGCGGCAGGCCATGTACGCGTTCCTCGACCGCCTCGATCCCGACGCTTTCGAGGCGATCGCGGCGCAGGTGTACGTCGAGATGGCGAAGGCGGGCTACGGCACCGTCGCCGAGTTCCATTACGTGCACCACGACCCGGCGGGGCGGCCGTATGCGGACCGCGCCGAGATGGCGAAGCGCGTGCTCGCGGCGGCGCGCAGGACGGGCATGCCGCTGACGCTGCTGCCGGTCTACTACGCGCACGGCGGGTTCGACGCCGCGGCGCCGTCGAGCGCGCAGCGCCGGTTCGTGATGTCCACCGACGAGTTCGCGTCGCTGATCGAGGCGCTCGCGCCCGCGGCGCGCGCGCAGTCCGCGGTGCTCGGCGTGGCGCCGCACAGCCTCCGCGCGGTGACGGCCGACCAGCTCGAGCGCGTGGTGGCCGCGGCGCCGTCGCGGGCGCCGGTGCACATCCACATCGCAGAGCAGACGCGCGAGGTCGAGGAATGCGTCGCGTGGTCGGGCCGCCGCCCGGTCGAGTGGCTGCTCGCGCACGGGCCGGTCGACGCGCGGTGGTGCCTCGTGCACGCGACGCACATGGTGGAGCGGGAGATTCGCACGCTGGCGGCGAGCGGCGCGGTCGCGGGCCTCGCGCCGACGACCGAGGCCGACCTGGGCGACGGCACGTTCCCGGGCGTCGCCTACGCCGGCGCAGGCGGCCCGTGGGGCGTGGGCAGCGACTCCAACGCGATCGTCGATCCGTTCGCGGAGCTGCGCCAGCTCGAGTACTCGCAGCGCCTCTTCTGGCGCCGGCGCAACCTGATGGATCACGGGCACGACGCGTCGATCGGGGCCGCGATGTGGCTCGCGGCGGCCCGTGGCGGCGCGCAGGCCTGCGGGCGCGTGACCGGCGCGATCGAGGCGGGCGCGAATGCCGACCTGGTCGTGCTGAATCCCGACGATCCCGCGCTCGTGGGCCATCGCGGCGACACGTCGCTCGACGCGGCGATCTTCGGGCCGTGCCGGACGCCGGTGCGCCACACGATGCTCGCCGGACGCTGGGTCGTGCGCGACGGGAGGCATCGCGACGAGGAGGCGGTGCTCGAGAGCTTCCGGCGCGCGATCGCCGGGATCGAGAACGGCACGAAGTGAACTCGCGCGCCCGCTTCGACGTCCTGCTGACCGGGCTCGACCTCGCGACGCTCGACGGCGAAGGCTGGGGCGTCGTGCGCGACGGCGCGATCGGCGTCGCCGGCGACCGGATCGCGTGGGTCGGGCCGGCGCGCGACCTGCCCTCCGGCGCGGCGACGGCGCAGCGGCTCGACTTCGGCGGCGCATGGGCGACACCCGGCCTGGTCGACTGCCACACGCACCTCGTCTACGCCGGCAATCGCGCGAACGAGTTCGAACGGCGCCTGCGCGGCGCGACCTACGCACAGATCGCGCACGAGGGGGGTGGCATCCTGTCGACGGTGCGCGCGACGCGCGCGGCCGACGCGGGCGCGCTCGCTGACGCGAGCCGTCCGCGCCTCGCTTCGATCGCCGACGAGGGCGCGACGACCGTCGAGGTCAAGTCGGGCTACGGGCTCGAGCGCGAGGCGGAGCTGAAGCAGCTCGCGGTCGCGCGCGCGCTCGGGCGCGAGCAGGGCGTCGACGTCCGCACGACGCTGCTCGCGGCGCACGCGGTGCCTCCGGAGTTCGCGGGGCGCGCCGACGCGTGGATCGACGCGATTTGCGCGGACATCGTTCCGGCGGCGGCAAGCGCGGGACTCGCCGACGCGGTGGACGCCTTCTGCGACACGATCGGCTTCACGCGGGAGCAGACGCGGCGGGTATTCGAGTCCGCGCGCGCGCGCAGTGTGCCGGTGGCGGTGCACGCCGCACCGCTCTCCGAACAGCACGGCGGC
>JAKLIE010000309.1 GCA_022709775.1 Pseudomonadota bacterium | reverse complement strand
CCAGCTCCTGGTCAACGAGATGGCGCCGCGGCCGCACAACAGCGGCCACTACACGATCGACGCGTGCGCGACGTCGCAGTTCGAGCAGCAGGCGCGGGTGCTCGCGGGGCTGCCGCTCGGCGACACGATGCAGCACACGCCCGCCGTGATGGTGAACCTGCTCGGCGACGTCTGGTTCGACGGCCCGCGGGCGGCCGGTCCGCGCGACCCCGACTGGGCGCGCGTGCTCGCGCATCCGCTCGCGAAGCTGCACCTGTACGGCAAGCACGAGGCGCGTCGCGGCCGCAAGATGGGCCACGTCACGTGCCTCGGCGCGACGCTCGCCGACGCGATCGCGACCGCGCGCGCAGTCAAGCGCGACCTCGGCATCCCGGGCGCCGACGAGCTGGCGGCGTGACCGCGACGCCCGCATCCAACGAAGGAGCACCCCTTCAGGGCGTTCGCGTCCTCGACCTCACGCGCCTGCTGCCGGGCCCGGTCTGCACGCTCCACCTCGCCGACCTCGGGGCCGACGTGATCAAGGTCGAGGACACCGGCGCGGGCGATTACGCACGGACGCTCGGCGCGAAGCCCGGCGCGGCGAGCGCGTTCTTCCGGATGGTCAACCGCAACAAGCGCTCGGTCGCGCTCGACCTCAAGGACGCACGCGGTCGCAATGCGTTCCTCGCGCTCGCGCGCGGCGCCGACGTCGTCGTCGAGAGTTTCCGACCCGGCGTCGTAACATCGCTCGGCGTCGGCTACGAGGCGGTGCGCGCGGTTCGCCCGTCGATCGTCTACGCGTCGATCACGGGGTACGGGCAGACCGGCCCGCGCGCGAAGGCCGCCGGGCACGACATCAACTACCTGGGCTACGCGGGAGTCCTCGACCAGACCGGGACGCGCGGCGGCCGCCCGGCGCTGTCGAACCTGCAGATCGCGGATCTCCTCGGCGGCGCCATGACGGCCGCAGTGGCGATCCTGGCGGCCATCGTCGGCGCGCGCGCGAGCGGTCGCGGCCGATACGTCGACGTCGCGATGGCCGACGGCGCGCTCGCTCACAACATCTTCTCGCTGCACGCCCTCGAGCAGGCGGGGCGCACGATGCCGCGTGGCGAGGACCTCCTCACCGGCGGTGTGCCCTGCTACGGCGTCTACCCGACGAAGGACGGCCGCTGGCTCGCGGTCGGGGCGCTCGAGGACAAGTTCTGGCGCGCCGTGTGCACGACGATCGGGAGACCGGACCTCGTCGCGGGTCATCTCGCGGCAGGCGACGAAGGCGCCCGCGTGCGTGCCGAGCTCGACGCGGTCTTCGGCGCGCGCACGCTGGCCGAGTGGGTCGAGCGCTTCGAGGGCGCCGACGCCTGCGTCACGCCGGTCGCGACGCTCGACGAGGCGCTCGCCGACCCGCAATTCGCTGCGCGCGGCATGGTCGTGGCCGACGAGGCCGGCGCGCGCTCGTACGCGCCGCCGTGGGCGCTGTCGGAGCACGCGTTCCGCGTGCGCCGCGCTGCCCCCGCGCAGGGCGAGCACACGATCGAGGTGCTGCGGGAGGCGGGGCTCGGCGGGGGCGAGATCGAAGCGATGCTCGCGAACGGGGTCGCGCGAAGCCAGGGGAGCTCCCCGGGGCCCGCGAACGCTGCGGGGACACTCGCGTGACTCGGGAAGCGACCACCATCGAGGCGCACGCCGCAAGCCGTGGTGCATCGACTGCGAGCACGCGCGACGCCGAGGGCGGCCGCTTCCCGGGATCGCCCGGAGTGCCGGTGCTGCGCCGACCCTAGCTTGCGGTGCCGACGATTCTCGTGCGGCGCTTCGCCGCGGCACCTTTCGCGGGGCGCGCGTCGCGCGTCGCGCCGACCGGCAGCGAGGAAACGCGCGCGTACTCCGGATCGTCGTAGCGGCAGCCGGCGAGCACGTACTCGGCGGCCATCGCCGTCGCGTCGAGTCCCCAGAACAGCTCGTCGCCGACCGCGATCGTCGGGACGCCGAACACGCCGCGCGCGATCGCATCGTCGGTGTTGCGCCGGAGCTCGTCCTTGACCTCGGGCGAGGCGATGCGCAGGTCGGCGTCAGGGAGGGCGAGGTCGTGCGTGAGCTCGGCCCACTCGATCGGCAGGTCGGGCAGGCGGCCGTCCTTCCAGACGAAGCGGAAGATCCGGTGCACGGCCGCGGGCGCGCAGTCGCACGCGATCGCGAGACGCAGGAGCGGAAGCGGGTTGAACGGGTGCTCGTGCGGGAACTTGAGCGGAATGCCGAGCTTGCGCGCCTGCCAGACGACGAAACGGTAGGTGAAGTTCCGCTTGGCCGTGATCTCGGCCGGCCCCTTCTGCCCGTTCGCGTTCAGCAGTCCCGCGAACAGCACCGGGCGGTAGCGAACCGACATGCGCGGCGGCAGCGACGCCAGCCGTTCGCTCTGCAGGTACGCGAACGGCGACACGAAGTCGAAATACCAGTCGACGATCATCGCGGGCAGACGGACCGGTTCAGCGGCGGGACCCGGCGTCCGACGGGAGCACCGGCGCCGCGGCGGACGCGACGCGGCGGGCCGGCAGCTTCGCCACGATCGCCCGCCGCGCGTCGTCGTCGAGGGCGCTCCAGCCCGCGATCTCGTCGAGCGTGCGCAGGCAGCCGCGGCACAGGCCCGTCGACGCATCCATGACGCACACGGAGATGCACGGCGACGCGACGCCGGCGCCCGTCCGCGTACGCTCCGCCGCATCCATCAGGCGGCCTCCTTGGCGTCGAGCGCCTTCGCCGCACGCGACGACGTGGGCCGTCCGAGGAACTGCGAGATCGTGCGTCCCGCGGCCCGGAGCTTCGCGAGATCGATCCCGGTCTCGATCCCGAGCCCGTGGAGCAGGTAGACGACGTCCTCGGTCGCGACGTTCCCCGTCGCGCCTTTCGCGTACGGACAGCCTCCGAGCCCGGCGACGCTCGCGTCGAACGTCGAGATGCCGAGCTCGAGGCTCGCGTAGACGTTCGCGAGCGCCATGCCGTAGGTGTCGTGGAAGTGGCCGCTGACCTCGGCCATCGGGTAGACCGCGAGCGCCGCCTCCATCGCGCGCCGGGTCGCCCCCGGCGTGCCGACGCCGATCGTGTCGGCGACGCCGACGTGCTGCACCCCGATGTCGCGCATCAGCTTCGCGACGTACCCGACCGCCTCCGGCTTCACCTCGCCCTGGTACGGGCAGCCGAGGCAGCACGAGATCGCGCCTCGAACGCGCATGCCCGCGTCGAGGGCGGCGCGCGCCACCGGCCGGAAGCGCTCGATCGACTCGGCGATCGAGCAGTTGATGTTCTTCTGCGAGAACGCCTCGCTCGCGGCGCCGAACACGACGACCTCGTCGGCCTTCGCGGCGAGCGCGCCCTCGAAGCCCTTCATGTTCGGCGTCAGCACCGCGTAGACGACGCCCGGGCGGCGGCCGATGCGCGCCATCACGTCGGCGGCGTCGGCCATCTGGGGCACCCACTTCGGCGAGACGAAGCTCGTCGCCTCGATCGACGGGACGCCCGCCTCCGCGAGCGCGTCGATCAGCGCGACCTTGACGTCGGCCGGGACGAGCGCCTTCTCGTTTTGCAGACCGTCGCGCGGGCCGACGTC
>JAKLIE010000308.1 GCA_022709775.1 Pseudomonadota bacterium | reverse complement strand
TCGACTCCTTCGGCGAGTCCGCCCCCGCCGGCGTCCTCTTCAAGCACTTCGGCATCACCGCCGACGCCGTCGCCGACGCGCTCCGGCGCGTCGTCGGCACCTGAGCGTCGGCCCGTCCCGCGAGAACGCACGCGATGAACGCCGGCATCACGATCCGCCGCGCGGCGCCGGCCGATGCCGAGGCGATCGCGCGCGTGCGCATCGAGGGCTGGCGCCGGAGCTACAAGGGCCTCGTTCCCCAGGCGTCCCTCGACGCGATGAGCGTCGAGGCGAGCGTGCCGATGTGGAAGCGCGTGCTCGCCGCGTCGGGCGACCGCGCGAGCGTCTTCGTTGCCGAGTCCGGCGACGGCGTCGTCGGGTTCGCGTCGGGCAACCGCCTGGACGAGCCGAGGCACGGCTGCGACTCCGAGCTGTCGGCGATCTATCTCGCGCACGAGGTCCAGCGGCACGGCCTCGGCCGACGTCTCGTCGGCACGGTCGCGGCGGACCGCGCGGCGCACGGCGCGGGCGCGATGATCGTGTGGGCGCTCGCGGGCAATGCCCCGGCACGACGCTTCTTCGAGGCGCTGGGCGCCGAGCTCGTCGTCGAGCAGCCGTTCGAATGGGACGGCGCGCCGCTGGTCGAGGCCGGCTACGCCTGGCGCGACCTGTCCGCACTGATCGGTTTAGCCGGGATCAAGGCCCTGCACTGACCCCCGGCCATAATCCCTCCTTTCCCAGGACCCCAACCCTTTCCCGGAGACGGCGATGACGATCAAGGTGGCGATCAACGGTTACGGACGCATCGGGCGCAACATACTGCGCGCGCACTACGAGGGCGGCAGGAAGCACGACATCGCGATCGTCGCGATCAACGACCTCGGCAGCCCGGAGACGAACGCCCACCTGACGCGCTACGACACCGCGCACGGCAAGTTCCCGGGCAAGGTCGAGGTCGACGGCGACTCGATGGTCGTCGACGGCGACCGCATCAAGGTCTTCGCGCAGCGCGACCCTGCCCAGCTGCCGTGGGGCGCGCTCGGCGTCGACGTCGTCCTCGAGTGCACCGGCTTCTTCACGACCAAGGAGAAGGCCTCGGCGCATCTGAAGGGCGGCGCGAAGAAGGTGATCATCTCGGCGCCCGGCGGCAAGGACGTCGACGCGACCGTCGTCTTCGGCGTCAACCACGGCACGCTCAAGGCGTCGCACACGGTGATCAGCAACGCGTCGTGCACCACCAACTGCCTCGCGCCGCTGGTGAAGCCGCTGCACGACGGCATCGGTCTGGTCACCGGCCTGATGACGACGATCCACGCGTACACGAACGACCAGGTGCTCACCGACGTCTACCACGAGGATCTGCGGCGGGCGCGTTCGGCGACGATGAGCATGATCCCGACCAAGACCGGTGCGGCCGCCGCGGTCGGGCTCGTGCTGCCGGAGCTCAACGGCAAGCTCGACGGATACGCGATCCGCGTCCCGACGATCAACGTGTCGATCGTCGACCTGTCGTTCATCGCCGCGCGCGACACGACGGTGGAAGAGGTCAACGCGATCATGAAGGCGGCGTCGGAGTCGGCGGCGCTGAAGGGCATCCTGAACTACAACAAGGCACCGCTCGTGTCGATCGACTTCAACCACGATCCGGCGTCGTCGACGTTCGACGCGACGCTGACCAAGGTGTCGGGCCGGCTCGTGAAGGTCTCCTCGTGGTACGACAACGAGTGGGGCTTCTCCAACCGGATGCTCGACACGACCGTGGCGCTGATGGGCGCGAAGTAGCCGCGCGAGCCGCGATGGCCGCCAGGCCTCCTGCCCAGGTCGAGCCGAAGCTCGAAGCCGACACCTACGTCCTCTCGTACCCGAAGTCCGGGCGGACGTGGCTGCGCGCGCTCCTCGGCAAGGCGCTCGTCGACCGCTATCGCCTGCCGTCCGATCGGCTGCTCGAGCTGGAGGAAGTGACGCGTCTCGCCGGCCTGCCGGTCGCGGCGTTCTACCACGACGAAAGCGCGATGATGGACGGTCTCTCGTGGCGGGACCTGCGTTCCGACAAGTCCGAGTATCGCGACAAGCGCGTGCTGCTGCTCGGGCGCGACGTCCGCGACACGCTGGTGTCGGCGTACTTCCACGCGACGCGACGCCTCCGCTTCTTCACCGGGACGATGTCGGCGTTCGTGCGCGACGAGCGCTACGGCGTCGACAAGGTGCTCGCGTTCTACCGGCACTGGCATGCCGCGCGCCAGGTCCCGCGCGAGTTCATGTTCGTGCGCTACGAGGCGATGCACGCGGACCCCGCGGGCGTCCTCGGACGGGTCCTGCACTTCATCGGCGCCCGGGACGTCCCGGCAGCCACGATCGCCGCCGCCGCCGATTTCGCCCGCTTCGAGAACCTGCGCGATGCCGAGGCGAGGAATCTCTTCGACAATCCGATGCTCGCCACCCGTCCGAACGCCGACCCCGAGTCCTTCAAGGTCCGCAGGGGAAAGATCGGCGGATTCCGCGACCACCTCTCCGCCGACGACGTGGCCTGGATCGACGCCCGCGAGGCCGGGTCCGGCTGCGAGTTCACCCGGCCGGCGGCTTGACCCGTCCCGCCGTTACCGTCCCCCTTTCAGCGAGCCTTCCGCCATGGCCCACTTCCGCCGTCTCTCCGACGTCGACGTCGCCCGCAAGCGCGTGTTCATCCGCGCCGACCTCAACGTGCCGCAGGACGACGCCGGCCGGATCACCGAGGACACGCGCATACGCGCGTCGCTCCCCGGCATCCGCGACGCGCTCGCGCGCGGCGCGGCGGTCATGGTGACCTCGCACCTCGGGCGTCCGACCGAGGGCGCGTTCAAGCCCGAGGATTCGCTCGCGCCGGTGGCCGAGCGCATGTCCGCGCTGCTCGGCCGCCCCGTGCCGCTGGTGCGCGACTGGGTCGACGGCGGCGCGTGGCACGCCGCGCTCGCGCCCGGCGACCTCGTGCTTCTCGAAAACTGCCGCGTCAACAAGGGCGAGAAGAAGGACGACGAGGCGCTCGCGCGAAAGATGGCCGCGCTGTGCGACGTCTACGTCAACGACGCGTTCGGCACGGCGCACCGGGCGGAGGCGACGACGCACGGCATCGCGCGGCACGCGAAGGTCGCGTGCGCGGGGCCGCTGATGGCCGCCGAGCTGGACGCGCTCGGGCGAGCGCTCGCGAGCCCGAAGCGTCCGCTGGTCGCGATCGTCGCGGGCTCGAAGGTGTCGACCAAGCTCACGATCCTCGAGTCGCTCGCGGCGAAGGTCGACACGCTGATCGTGGGTGGCGGCATCGCGAACACGTTCGTGCTCGCGGCCGGCGGGAAGATCGGGAAGTCGCTCGCCGAGCGCGACCTGGTCGGCGCCGCGCAGGCGATACTCGACCGCTTCCCGGGCAAGGTGCCGGTGCCGGTCGACGCGGTCGTCGCCAAGGCGTTCGCCGCCGACGCGCCGGCCACGCTCAAGGCGATCGAGGATCTCGACGAGGACGACATGATCCTCGACCTCGGGCCGATGAGCGTCGCGATCCTGAAGACCGCGATCGCGAAGGCCGGCACGATCGTCTGGAACGGCCCGGTCGGCGTGTTCGAGTTCGACGCGTTCTCGCACGGCAC
>JAKLIE010000307.1 GCA_022709775.1 Pseudomonadota bacterium | reverse complement strand
GGCGAACGTCGCGACCGTGAGCGGCGGCGCCCAGGCAAGCGCGCCGGCTCGTCCCGCGTTCACTTCGTGTACCGGCGCTCCCACTCGGCCGCGATCCGCGTCATCCACGACGGGTGGGGCTCGAGCAGCGTCGTGCCGAGCTCCGCGTTGGTCGGCAGCGCCGGGTGGCGCGGCAGCTCGTCGAAGCGCCTGCGGTCCGCGGGCGCGAGCTTCGCCAGGTCGAGCACCGTGAAGTTGCCCATCTGCCGCACGTCCTGCGCGCGCGCCTGCGTCGCCGGCTCGAGCAGGAAGTTCGCGACGACCATCGCGCCCTCCTTCGCCGACGCGTTGTACGGGATCGCGACGAAGCTCGTGTTCCCGATCGTACCCTTCGCGAACGTGAACGTGCGCACCGAGTCCGGCAGGAGGCCCGCGCTCGCCGAGACCGCCGCCTCCGACGGATTGAACGACACCATCACGTCGATCTCGCCGTCGTTCATCAGCTGACGCTGCGCCGGGCCGTTCTCGGGGAACTGGGCGCCTCCCCGCCACAGGCTCGGCTTCAGCGCGTCGTACCACGCCCACATCGGGGCGGTCGCCGCCGCGAAGTTCGCGTCGGTCGCGGGACGCTGAAGCACCGACGGGTCGGGCGCGAGCTCGTAGAGCGCCTGCTTGAGGAACGTCGATCCCAGGAAATTGCGCACGTTCGGGTGCGTGAACCGGCCGGGGTGCGCCTTCGCCCAAGCGCCCAGCGCGGCGACCGACGACGGCGGGTCACCCACGCGCCTGCCGTCGTAGACGAACACGACCTGCGCCATGCGCCAGGGCGACTCGTAGCCCTCGTGCGGGATCGTGAAATCGATCAGGTTCGACCGCTTGTGGGCGGTGTCGACGTAGCGCCAGTTCGGCAGGCGCTCGGCGTAGGGGCCGTAGAGCAGCTTCTGCTCCCTGAGCGCGAGGAAGTTCGCGCCGTTGATCCAGACGAGGTCGACGCTGCCGCCGCCGTCGCGGCCGGCGGCCTTCTCGGCGACGACGCGCGTGACCGCCTCGGCGGTGTCCCTGAGCTTCACGTGGACGACCTTCACGCCGTAGCGCCTCCCGACCTCGTCGCCGACCCAGGCGATGAACTCGTTGGTCTTCTCGTCGCCTGCCCACGCGTTCCAGCGCACGGTCTGGCCGCGCGCCACGGCGACGACGTCGGACCAGGCGGCGTCCTGCGCGCCCGCGGGCGCGGCCGTGCAGAGCAGCGCGGCGAGGACCGCGGAGGCGACCGCGAATCGCGACGGCCCGCTCATTTCGCCGAGGCCGGCCGGCGCGAAACGATCCGGGACGGGACGGAATCCGTCGCGGCCGCCCGCACCGCGCGTCTTCGCTCCCGCGCCGACGCGAGGACGGGCCCGAGCACCTCCTCGTGGAAGCGGTCGCAGCCGATGCACAGGTTCCGGTACGGAACGCCCGCGGGCGTCACGGTGGCCGAGCGCTCGACGAACCTGTCCTCGCTCCAGCCGTACGCGATGCCCATGCGCTCCGGATGGCCCATCGTGATCGCCTCGTAAGCGGGCTCGCCCGTCAGCGAGTCGAGGATCGCGATCAGGTCGTCCTCGAGGAGGCTGCCGATCGGCAGCTTCGTCTTGACGCAGCACGGATAGACGCTGCCGTCCGGCTCGACCGACACCTCCGACCCGTTGTACGCGTGCCGCAGGAAGTTGAGACCCCCCGACCAGCGGTTGCAGAAGTTGTCGGCGAGCGTCGCGCTCGACAGGCCGTTCTGCCACGCGCGCCCGCGCGGCCACAGCTTTCCGATCCACGAGTCCGGCGTCGCGCCGAAGAAGCCGTAGAGCGGGCCCGCCTCCTCGTGCCAGTTGCGTGTGGACGCCGACAGCCCCGACCTGCGCATCCCGTGACGCTCGAACAGCGCCGTCAGGCCGTCGACGAAGCGCTTCTGCTTCGCGGAGCCCTCGAGACCGACGTGGAAGTCGTCGACGCTCGCGACCGAGATCATCCAGACGCCGCGGTCGATGAGATCGCCGACGATCGCGTCGTTCAGGAGGTCGCCCGTCGTCTGCACGACGACCTTGACGCCCCCCTGTTCGGCGTATTTCGCCGCGAGCCGCTCGATCACGTTGTACGTCACGCGCTCGCGCACCGGGTCGATCAGCACCTCGCCGCCCGACAGGATGATGCGCCCGGTCTTCTCGGGAAACGACCCGTCGGGCCGCGGGTCGTCCTGGTCGAGATAGGTCATGCGCGCCGGAAAGGCGTCGACGATGCGCGGGAAGTTCTCCTCCGCCTCGCGCACGACCGATTCCAGCCTGCCGCGGACATAAGGCCGGAAGCGATCCTCGTAGCAGTGCCTGCACTTGCGGTGGCAGGCCCAGGCCATCACGTAGTAGATCGATTCCATGCTGGAGCGCGGGCTACGCGCGGCGGGCGAGAGCGGTGGGAAACGTCATCGACGGCATTATCCGGGAAACCGGGTTCGCGCCCCGGCTTCCTCGAAGTCGGCGCATCGGTCTGAAACTTACGATCCGCCCGGAAGCGTCCAGTCGACCGTTGCCGGACGACCGGGCAGGTCGAGCGTCGCCCGCGCCGGTGGCGAGGTCGCGATCACCTTGCCCGCCCGGACGACCGCGAGCCGGGACGCGCGCAGCCGGATCGCCTCCACCGGGTCGCGCGCCTGCAGCAGCACCATGTCGGCGCGCCGCCCGGGCGCGAGGCCGTAGCCTTCCAGGCCGAGGATCGCCGCGGGCGTGGCCGTCACGGCGTCGAAGCACGCGCGCATCGCGTCCTGCCCGGTCATCTGCGCGACGTGCAGCCCCATCGCCGCGACCTCGAGCATGTCGCCGCTTCCGAGCGGGTACCAGGGGTCCATCACGCAGTCGTGGCCGAACGCTACCGGGATGCCGGCCGCCATCAGCTCGGGCACGCGCGTCATGCCGCGCCGCTTCGGGTAGGTGTCGTGACGTCCCTGCAGCGTGATGTTGATCAGCGGGTTGGCGATCGCCGCGACGCCCGCCTCGCGCACGAGCGGGATCAGCTTGGACACGTAGTAGTTGTCCATCGAGTGCATCGACGTCAGGTGCGAGCCCGCCACGCGCCCCCGGAGCCCCAGCCGTTGCGTCTGGAAGGCGAGCGTCTCGATGTGCCGCGACATCGGGTCGTCGGTCTCGTCGCAGTGCATGTCGACGCGCAGGCCCGCGTCCGTCGCGATCTCGCAGAGCACGCGCACGCTCTCGGCGCCGTCGGCCGTCGTCCGCTCGAAGTGCGGGATGCCCCCGACGACGTCGACGCCCATGGCCAGCGCGCGCTTCAGGTTGTGCAGCGCGCCCGGCGATCGCAGCAGGCCATCCTGCGGGAACGCGACGAGCTGCAGGTCGAGGTACGGCTTCACTCGCTCGCGCACGTGCAGCAGCGCCTCGACGGCCAGCAGCCGGGGATCCGACGTGTCGACGTGCGACCGGATCGCGAGCAGGCCCCTGCCGACCGCCCAGTCGCAGTAGGCGAGCGCGCGCTCGACGACGGCGTCCTGCGCGAGCGTCGGCTTCAGCTCGCCCCACAGCGCGATGCCTTCGAGCAGCGTCCCGCTCGCATTGACCCTCGGCATCCCCCGGGTCAGCGTCGAGTCCAAGTGGAAG
>JAKLIE010000306.1 GCA_022709775.1 Pseudomonadota bacterium | reverse complement strand
CTGGCGTACCTGCGCCTCGCCGATGAGTCCGTCTGCATCGGGCCGACGGCCCCCGAGGAAAGCTACCTCAACGTCGCGGCGCTGATCAGCGCGGCCGAGCTGACCGACGCGGAAGCGATCCATCCGGGGTGGAGCCCGCTCGCCGACGACGCCGACTTCGCCGACGCGGTCGAGGCCAGCGGCTTCCGGTTCGTCGGCTCGACTCCCTCCGCGCTGCGCCTCGCCGGCGACCGCGCCGCGATCCGGTCCGCGCTGCGCGGGCTCGGCATGCCGGCGGTGCCGTACCATGAAGGCCCTCCGCCGTCGTCGACCGCAGATCTCGCCGCCCTCGCGCGGAGCGTCGGCTTTCCCGTCATCGTCAAGGACCGGGCGGCGAACCGGGGCCGTGCCCCGCAGGTCGTGCACACGCCGGCAACGCTGATCCTGGCGCTCAACCAGCTGCAGGCCCAGAAACGACCGGCCGCGGGTCCCTGCGCGCCGCACATCGAGCGCTACTTCGAGCACGCCCGCCACGTCCAGGTCCAGGTGCTCGCCGACGGCCGCGGCCGCGCCGTGCACCTGGGCACACGCGACTGCTCGATACGCCACGATCGGCGGGGCCTGCTTGCCGAGGCGCCTGCGAGCCAGGTCCCGCCCGCGATGCTTGCCGACGCGTGCCGCCGCTGCGTCGACGCCGCGATCGCGCTCGGGCTGTGCGGCGCCGCCACCTTCGACCTGCTGCTGCACGCCGGCCGGTTTCACTTCCTCGCCGTGGCGCCGCGACTGGACCCGGCGTACTGCGCGACCGCCGCGACGACGGGCGTCGACCTCGTCGCCGAGCAGATCCGGATCGCCGCCGGCGAACCCGCGCCGACGATGCGCGGCGACGTCGCGCCCCGGGGACACGCGGTCACCTGCCACCTTCACGCCGAGCACCCGTTCCGCTTCGTGCCGTCCGCGGGCCGGATCGCCGCATGGCTCATGCCCGGCGGCCCGGGCATCCGCATCGACTCGCACTGCGGGGCGGGCAGCGTCATCCGCCCCGGATACCCGAACCTGCTCGGCAACGTGACTGCCGCGGGCGGCGACCGGGCGCAGGCGATCGCGCGCATGCGCGCCGCCCTCGGCGAGGCCGGCGTCGAGGGCGTGCGAACCAACCTGCGCCTGCACCAGGGCATCATGGACGACGAGGGCTTCCGGCGCGGGAGCGTGCACGTGGGCTACCTCGACGAGCAGGTCGCGCGGCGCTACCGGCCGGGTCGGTCGCCGCGCGGCGCGTGACGCGTCGCCAGCATCGAGCAAGCGCTTGATTGTTCACGCGCCACGGTGCTAGAGTCGGGCGGCCGGCGTCCGGTTCCGCGGCCGGCGGTCCGCATCGTCACTCGAGGAAATCGATGAACAGCCAAGCGATCGTCGCCGGCGTCGGCATGATTCCGTTCACCAAGCCGGGGGCGGGCGAGCCGTACCCGGCGATGGCGTCCGCCGCGACGCGGGCCGCGCTCGAGGACGCGGGCCTGCGCTACGAGGACGTCGGCCAGGCCTACGCGGGCTTCGTCTACGGCGACTCCACGGCGGGCCAGCGCGCGCTCTACGAGGTCGGCATGTCCGGCGTGCCGATCGTCAACGTCAACAACAACTGCGCCACCGGCTCGACGGCCCTCTTCCTCGCGCGGCAGGCGGTCGAGAGCGGCGCGGCGGACTGCGTGCTCGCCCTGGGATTCGAGCAGATGGAGCCCGGCGCGATCGGCGTCAAGTTCCCCGACCGCCCGACCCCGTTCGACCGCTTCCAGACCGAGACCGACGCGCTGGTCGGCATGCCCGAGGTGGCGCTCGCGCTGCGCTACTTCGGCGGGGCCGGCATCGCGCACATGAAGAAATACGGCACGCGGCTCGAGACCTTTGCGAAGATCCGCGCCAAGGCGAGCCGCCATGCCGCGAGGAATCCGCTCGCGCTCCTCCGCCGGGAGCTGACGACCGAGGACGTGCTGGCCGCGCCGGTCATGATTCCGGGCGTGATGACCCGGCTGATGGCCTGCCCGCCGACCTGCGGCGCCGCGGCGGCGATCCTGGTGTCCGGGCGCTACGCGGCGGCCCGGGGCATCGACGCGAAGGTGCGCATCCGGGCGCAGGCGATGACCACCGACACGCCGAGCACGTTCGAGTCGCACGACATGATGCGGCTCGTCGGCTACGACATGGCGCAGGCCGCGGCTCGCCGGACCTACGAACAGTCGGGCGTGGATCCCGGCGACCTCGACGTCGTCGAGCTGCACGACTGCTTCGCGCACAACGAGCTCATCACCTACGAGGCGCTCGGCCTGTGCCCCGAGGGCGGCGCCGAGCGTTTCGTCGACGACGGCGACAACACCTACGGTGGGAAGGTCGTGACCAATCCGTCGGGCGGGCTGTTGTCGAAGGGCCACCCGCTGGGCGCGACGGGGCTCGCCCAGTGCTACGAGCTGACCCGGCAGCTCCGCGGGACCGCGGAGCGTCGCCAGGTCGAAGGCGCGCGCCTCGCCCTGCAGCACAACCTGGGCCTCGGCGGCGCGTGCGTCGTCACGCTCTACGAGGCGCGCTGAGCGTGCCGCGTCCCCTTCCGCGGGCGCCGGACGTCGGCCCGCCCGCGGTCCTGTCGCCCGCGGAGGAGCGCCCGACATGACCCACGCCTACCGATCCCCCTGGCTCGACGACGAGCTCGAGGCGTTCCGCGACGCCGTTCGCCGCTTCGCGAACAACGTGCTCGCCCCGCGCGAGCCGAAGTGGCAGCAGGCGCGGCGCGTCGACACGCTGTCCTGGCGCGACGTCGGGGGCATGGGGATGCTGCTCGCCGGCGTGCCGGAGTGCTACGGCGGCGGCGGCGGAACGTTCGCGCACGACTGCGTCGTCTTCGAGGAACTCGAGTACGCGGGCGTCACGAGCCTGGGCAAGCACGTGCACGAGATCTGCGCCCACTACGTGCTCGCCCACGGCACCGAGGAGCAGAAGCGGCGCTGGCTCCCGCCGATGGCGCGCGGCGAGCTCGTCGGCGCCATCGCGATGTCCGAACCTTCCGCCGGTTCGGACCTCCAGGGGATCCTGACGCGTGCCGTCCGCTCCGGCGACGAGCTCGTCCTCGACGGCTCGAAGACGTTCATCTCGAACGGCCAGGTGGCGGGGCTGCTGTGCGTCGTCGCGAAGACGGACCCCGGCGCCGGCGCGAAGGGGATCTCGCTCCTCATGGTCGAGACCGGGGATCTCGCGGGCTTCCGGCGCGGGGCGACGCTGGACAAGATCGGCCAGCACGGTCAGGACACTTCGGAGCTCTTCTTCGACGGCTGCCGCGTCCCCGCCGCCAACGTGCTCGGAGGAACCGAGGGCCGGGGCTTCGCGCAGCTCATGGACCAGCTTCCCTACGAACGCGCCGTCATCGGCCTCGTCGCCGTCGCCGCGATGGAGCGGGCGCTGCGGCTGACCACCGACTACGCGCGCGAGCGCCGCGCGTTCGGCAAGGCGCTCATCGAGATGCAGAACACGCGGTTCCGGCTGGCCGAGGCGAAGACGCTCGCCCACGTCGGGCGCGTGTTCATCGACTCCTGCATCCAGCGCTTCCTCGCCGGGACGCTGGACACCGCGACCGCCTCGATGGCCAAATGGTGGCTCA
>JAKLIE010000305.1 GCA_022709775.1 Pseudomonadota bacterium | reverse complement strand
CGGCCCGTGGTCGGGCTCACGGCGACGTCCTCCACGTAGCGGCGTTCGTTCTGCGCGACGAGCAGTCCGACGTCGCGCGCCTGGGCGATCGAGCCGGTCCTGTCCCAGGCCGACTCGACCGCGTCCTGGACGACCTTGAGCGAGGCGAGCGTCGTCGCGACGGCGCCGCGCGCCGCGTGCGCGACGTACTCGGCGCGCAACGCCGGACCGAGAAGCATCCCCGCCACCGCGATCGCGCCGCCGCCGAGCGCGATCCCCGCCGTGAGCGAGGTGGGCGTCGTGCGTGCGAGCGCCTCGACGGTCGTCGATGCGCTCCTCGCGTCGCCTTCGACGCGAGCGACGTCGCGACGCACCCGCCCCCACAGCAGGGCGTCGGCCGCGAGCGCCGTCAGAACCGAAGGGAACAGCCACACCGAGGCGGCCAGCGCGATCCACCAGAGGACGCCGGTCCCGTCGAGCGGGCCGCCGAGCGCCGCGAACGCGAACGCGCCTGCGACCGGCAGCAGCGCGAACGCGATGCCCTCGGGCCACAGCTTGCGATAGAAGGCCCACACCGGGGGCAGCAGGAACGCGGGCCAGTTCCATCCCGGACGCGCGCGCCCCGCGCGCTCGAACGCGAGGAACCGCGGCACGTATCGATCGGCCTCGGGGCCGACCGCGATCCGGTAGAAGACCGCGAGCGCCGGGCGAACGACGGTGGCCGGCCTCGCCTCTCCCGTGCCGGGAAGGCGGATCGTGACGTCGGCGATCGTCGCGCCCGCGGCACCCCGGCTCCCGGTCATGCGGCTCGTGCCGCCGTCGAGCGGGTTCGCCGCGCCGTCCGCCTGGTTCATCCCCGCATTGTTGCCGCGCGCGACGCCGATGGCAACCGCGACGTGCCGGGCGTCGGTGCGCGTCCTACGAACCGGTGTCGAACTCGACCGTCTCGGACGGGTCCTCGTCGTAGCCGTGGCCGAACGAGATGCGCCCGCGGCCGCGAAGCGTGAACTCCTCGCGCCTGAGCTCGATCTCCTTCTCGCCTTCCACCGTGCAGAACGTGCCGTTCGTGCTGTGGTCGATCAGCACGAACTTGTCGCGGCGCCGCTCGATGCGCGCGTGCTGGCGCGAGGCCATCCGGTCCGCGATCGCCATGTCGCTCTGCGCGTCCCGCCCGAACGTGTAGAGGTTCACGTCGGGGCCGAGTTCGACCTTCGTCCCGCCGTGCGAGAGCTTGAGCATCGCCGCGCGCAGGACGGCGCGCGGGGCCATCGCAGTCAGCTCCTCGCGCGACTCCTGCCAGATGAGCTCGAAGACCGCGATGTCGTTCTGCTTGCCGCGGACCGTGTGCGTGTCCTGCGGGCGCGTGCGCGAGCGCAGCGACGGCGACAGGATCGCGAGCGTGTCCTCGGACAGCAGCGTCTGCCCTGCCTTGGCGAGCGAGGTGAGCCGCGCCGCGAGGTTGACCGAGTCCCCGAACACGTCCTTGCTTTCCTCGATCACCGGCCCGTAGTGGAACCCGGCGTGGATCGAGAGCGGCGTTCCGCGGCTCGTCTTCATGCCCGACACCTGCGTCTGCATCGTGATCGACGCGTAGGCGGCGTTCGCGGCGTTCGGGAAGATCGCCATCGCCTCGTCGCCGATCGTCTTGACGATGTGCCCGCCGTGCTCCTCGCAGACCTGCCGGATCACGTCCAGCGCGTGTCCGATCGTGGCCAGCGCCTCGGCGTCACCGAGCGTCTCGTAGAGCCTGGTGCTGCCGGCGATGTCGGCGAAAAGGATCGCGGCCTGTCGCTGTGCGGGTGCGGTTTCCATGCGTGCGCTGCGGGTCGAACGCGAGAGTATAGGGGATCAGGCGGAAGCATCAAGGCCGGGCGGGAGCCTCGGTCACGCCGCCCGTCGGCGTCAACGCGAACTTTCCCGGCGACCGGCCGTCGTGCGGGGCTTTGCCCCGGCGCGCGTGTGGCAGTATCCTCGCCGGGCGCCGGGGCCGGCTCGAGGCCGGCGGCGACGGACGGGACACGCGATGGAAAAGCTTGGACGCTATCAGATCCGCGAGATCATCGGCGAAGGCGCGATGGCGCGGGTCTACAAGGGCTACGACCCCGAGATCGACCGGGAAATCGCCATCAAGCTGCTGAAGAGCCAGCTTGCCGAGGACGACCAGTACCGGATGCGGTTCCTCCGCGAGGCCAAGGGCGCCGGCACGCTCTCGCACCCGAACATCGTCACGATCTTCGACGTCGGCGTCGACGGCAAGCACCCGTACATCGCGATGGAGCTGGTCGACGGCATGACGCTGACCGACCTGATCCGCACCGGGCAGCCGATGTCGACGCGCGACGTGGTCGAGATCGGCATCCAGCTCACCCGAGCACTCGACTACGCGCACAAGAGGGGCATCATCCACCGCGACATCAAGCCGGGCAACATCATGCTGGTGTCGTCGGGCAACCAGGTCAAGGTCACCGACTTCGGCATCTGCCGGATCGACGGCTCCGACCACGAGCTCACGCAGCACACGCAGCTGGGCGACGTCCTCGGGACGCCCAACTACATGTCCCCCGAGCAGGTGCTCGGCCAGAAGGTCGATTCCCGCTCGGACCTGTTCTCGGTCGGCGTCGTCCTCTACAAACTCGTGACGGGAGCGCTCCCGTTCGAGGGCGACTCGATCATCAGCGTCGCGATGAAGATCACGCAGACCGACCCGCCGACGGTCGACAAGCTGCGCCCCGACGTGCCGCTGTCGCTGCGCCGCGTCATCGAGCGCTCGCTCAAGAAGCAGCCCGAGAAGCGATATCAGACCGGCGAGGAGTTCGCGCAGGCGCTGATCGGCGTCGCGCGCGAGCTCAAGGAGGCGGAGGAGAAGAAGGGCAAGGGCAAGGGCCTGTCGCTGTCGGTCCGCTGGGCCGCGATCATGGCGGCGATCGTCGTGGTCACGATGTCGCTCACCGCGACGATCCTCTACCAGCGTCAGTACGCGGCGATGCTCGACCAGGTCAAGGGCTACGGCGGGTCGCTCGCGAAGTTCATGGCCACGCAGAGCGCCGTCCCGCTGCTGGCCGAGGACTACGCGGCGATCGACGTGTTCGTGCAGGAGACCCTCGCGCGGCAGGACTTCCCGTACCTGGTCGTCACCGACGACGAAGGGGTGGTCCGCGGCAGCAACGACCCCAAGCAGGTCGGCCAGCGCTACCCAGCGCCGGTGGCGACGCTCGTGGGCTCGCCCGACGCCGAGGTCGAGGTGCGCACGCACGAACTGGCGAGCGGAAACGTGCTCGACTTCACCTCGCCGATCCTGTTCCAGAAGAAGCCCATCGGCGCCGTGCACCTCGGCATCTGGGAGGCGCCGCTCGCTCGCGTCGCGAACCTCGTCTACGTGCTGCTCGCGATCCTCACGCTCGTGACGGTCGCGGCCGTGGCGGCGGGCACCTACCTGCTCGCGCGCCGGATCGCCGCGCCGATCCGCGTGCTCAAGAGCTCGCTCGACGAGATCGCGCACGGGCGCTACGACGTCCGCATCGGCGAGACGCGCAAGGACGAGTTCGGCGAGCTCTACGCGGCGTTCGACAAGACCGCCGAGGCGCTGGAGGCGAGACACGAGCCCGCGACGGCCGCCGCCCACGCGGCCGCCCCCGCCGGCGAG
>JAKLIE010000304.1 GCA_022709775.1 Pseudomonadota bacterium | reverse complement strand
CCCCACGCTGATGCGCCGCTTCCCGCACCAGTTCTCGGGCGGCCAGCGCGCGCGCATCGGCATCGCGCGCGCTCTCGCGGTGAGGCCGGAGTTCCTGGTCTGCGACGAATCGGTGGCGGCGCTCGACGTCTCGATCCAGGCGCAGGTGCTCAATTTGTTCATGGAGCTCAGGCGCGCGCTCTCGCTCACCTACCTCTTCATCAGCCACGACCTCGGCGTCGTCCGGCACATCAGCGACCGCGTCGTCATCATGTATCTCGGGCGCGTCGTCGAGAGCGGGCCGACGCAGGAGCTCTTCCGCGCGCCCGGCCACCCGTACACGCAGGCGCTGCTCGCCGAAATCGGGCGCGTCGAGGCGAGGAAGCGCGTGTTCGCACCGGTCAAGGGCGAGATCCCGTCGCCGCTCGATCCGCCGTCCGGCTGCCACTTCCATCCGCGCTGCCCGCACGCGATGGCGCGCTGCCGCGAGACCGCGCCGCCGCTCGTCGAGACCGCGCCCGGGCGGAAGTCCGCGTGCTGGCTCGACGAGTCGACGCCGGGAGGCGCGGGATGACTCCGTTCACGAGGCACGAGCCCGGGGGGCCGGCGGTGCCGCTCGTGCTGGACTCGCCGCATTCGGGCGAGGACTATCCCGCGGACTTCGATCACGCGGCGCCGCGCTCCGCCGTGCGGCAGGCCGGGGACACGCACGTCGCGCGCCTGTGGCTCGGTGCGCTCGCGCACGGAGCGACGCTCGTCGAGGCGCACTTCCCGCGCGCCTACCTCGATGCGAACCGCGGCCTCGAGGACATCGATCCGGCGCTCTTCGCGAAGGGCGAGCGGTGGCCCGGGCCGGTCAGGGTCACGCGCAAGACGGAGCAGGGCATCGGGCTCGTCTGGCGCCTCGCGCGAGGCGGCGTCCCGATGTACGCGCGCGCCCTTTCGGTCGAGGAGGTCGAGCGCCGGATCCGCACGTGCTGGCATCCGTATCACGACGCTGTTGCGCGTGCCCTCGATGAGCGGCACCGCGAGTTCGGCGCGGTGTGGCACGTCAACTGCCATTCGATGCCGGCCGTCGGCGACGCGCTGTCCGACGATCCGGGTCGCGAACGCGCCGACGTCGTGCTGGGCGACCGCGATGGCACGACCTGCGAGGCCGCGTTCACCCGGCTGGTCGCGGAGGCGTTCGCCTCGCAAGGCTACTCGGTCGCCGTCAACGATCCCTACAAGGGTGTCGAACTCGTCCGGCGCCATGGCCGGCCCGCCGAAGGGCGGCACAGCCTGCAGGTGGAGCTCAAGCGCACGCTCTACATGGACGAGGAGACGCTCGAGCCGACCGCAGGCTGCGCGCGCCTCGAGCGCGATCTGGTCTCGATCGCCGCCACGATCGTCGAGCACGCACGCGAGCGCACGCCGCCGCGGCGCCCGTGACGCGCGCAACTGGTAAGACCACTTGACCGATCCTGCCGGGCTGCGCTAACGTCGCCCGGTTGCGTCGGCGCCCGGGCGGGAAGTTCCGGGCCGGCGTCCCGTCACTCGAGGAGGAGCACCCGATGAAAACCCTGGTCCGCGCCGTCGCGCTGACGTTCGCCTTCGCTGCCGGCGCCGCGAGTGCCGCCTATCCCGAGCGCCCGATCACGTTCGTCGTGCCCTGGGGCGCGGGCGGCGGGACCGACACGACCGCGCGGTACTTCGCCGCGATGATGGAAAAGGAGCTCGGTCAGCCGGTCAACGTCGTCAACCGCACCGGCGGCAGCGGCGTCGTCGGCCACAGCGCGATCGCGCAGGCGGCGGCCGACGGCTACACGATCGGCATGATCACGGTCGAGATCTCGATGATGCACTGGCAGGGCCTCACCGAGCTCAATCCGGCGTCG
Organism: Pseudomonadota bacterium; assembly: GCA_022709775.1. The sequence continues at coordinate 1,794 of JAKLIE010000304.1, read as the reverse complement.
TACACGCCGCTCGCGCTCGTCAATGCCGATCCGGCGGGCTTCACGGTGCGCGCCGACTCGCCCTACAAGTCGGTCAGGGAGGTGCTCGACTACGCGCGGGCGAACCCGGGCAAGCTCAAGGCGTCGGGCACCGGGCAGGGCGGCATCTGGCACCTCGCGCTCGCAGGGCTCATGAACGACACGAAGCTGCCCGCCACGGCCATTCCGTGGGTGCCCTCGAACGGCGCGGCGCCGGCGATGCAGGATCTCGTCGCCGGCGGCGTCGACGTCGTCACCTGCTCGCTGCCCGAGGCGCGCGCGATGATCGACGCGGGCAAGGCGAAGCCGCTTGCGGTGATGGATTCCAAGCCCGCCGGCCTGTTCCCGAACGTGCCGACGATGAAGCAGGCGGCCGGCAGCGACTGGACGGTGGCGGCGTGGCGCGGCATCGCCGGCCCGAAGGGTCTGCCGGCGGACGTCGAGCAGAAGCTCGTCGCGACGATCAAGAAGATCTGGGACAGCAAGGAGTTCAAGGACTTCGCGACGTCGAAGGGCTACGGCACCGAATGGGCCGCGCAGGCCGATTTCGCCGCCTACATGGCGAAGGGCGACAGGAGCATGGGCGAGGTGATGAAGGCGCTCGGACTCGCCAAGTGACGTTCGCGGCAGCGGACGCCGTTCCCGCGTCATCGGGGATCCGGCGTCCGTCCGGGCGGCTGCCGTTTCGGGCGGCCGCCCGATCCTCGCCCCGGGCATGAAGTTCAACGACGCCGTCTTCGGCGCGATCCTCGTCGTGCTGGGGCTCGCGGTGATCGCGCACGTCCAGGCGTTCCCGAAGATCCCTGGCCAGCAGGTCGGCCCGGCGCTCTTCCCCGGGCTGGTGGCCGCCGGGCTCGCCGCGTGCGGCGCCATCCTGATCTTCTACGGGTTGCGGCACCGGTCGGCGCAGCCCTGGTTCGTCGCCGACGAGTGGACGCGGTCGACGCGCCACGTGGTCGCGTTTCTTTCGGTGATCGGCGCGATCGCCTTCTACATCGCGCTGGCCGACCTTCTCGGGTTCCTGATCGCGGGGCCGACGATCCTGTTCGTGCTGTTCCTGCTCTTCGGCGTGCGGCCCGCCCGTGCCGCCGTCGTCGCGATCGTCGCGACGCTCGTCATCTGGTATGCCTTCTACAAGCTGCTGCGCGTCCCGCTGCCCTGGGGCGTGCTGACCCGCTACGCCTTCTGATTCGATGGAAGCGCTGGCCACCGCCTTCGGCATGGTGTTCGACCCGACCACCATGCTGGTGATGCTGGGCGCGTCGCTGTTCGGCCTGTTCGTCGGGGCCGTGCCGGGGCTCACCGCGACGATGGCGACCGCGCTCCTCGTCCCGGTGACGTTCTTCATGCCGCCGATCCCGGCGATCGCCGCGATGGTCGCGGCCACCGCGATGGCGATCTTTTCCGGCGACATCCCCGGCTGCCTGCTGCGGATGCCGGGCACGCCGGCCTCGGCCGCCTACACCGACGAAGCGTACGCGATGACCCGGAAGGGCCTCGCCGACACCGCGCTGGGCGCCGGGCTCGTGTTCTCGGCGATCGCCGGGCTCTTCGGCACCGCGGTGCTGATCGTCGCCGCACCCGTGCTGGCCGAGTTCGCGCTGCGCTTCAGTTCGTTCGAGTACTTCTGGCTCGTCCTGCTCGGCCTCTCCTGCGCGATCGTGATCACCGCCGAGCGGCCGCTCAAGGGCGTCGTGTCGCTGCTGCTCGGGCTGCTGGTGGCCTGCGTGGGACTCGGCAACCCGGCCGGGTACCCGCGCTTCACGTTCGGCAGCA
>JAKLIE010000303.1 GCA_022709775.1 Pseudomonadota bacterium | reverse complement strand
GGCCGGCCAGGGTGCGCTTCGCGTGCGCGACCAGCACCATGACCGCCGTCGACGCGAGGCGCGTGCGCACCGTGTCGGCGCGCGACGTCAGCACGACCGGCACGCGCGTGCCCAGCACGATGCCCGCGGCATCGGCGCCGGCGAGGTACTGCAGCTGCTTCGCCATCATGTTGCCCGCCTCGAGGTCGGGCACGAGCAGGATGTCGGCGCGACCGGCCACCGGCGACTCGATCTTCTTCGCCTTCGCGGCGTGCACCGAGATCGCGTTGTCGAACGCGAGCGGTCCGTCGATCTCGCCGCCCGTGATCTGGCCGCGGTCGGCCATCTTGCAGAGTGCCGCCGCGTGCAGCGTCGACTCGATCTTCGACGTCACCGTCTCGACGGCGGAGAGCACTGCGACCCTGGGCTTCTCGATGCCGAGCGTGCGCGCGAGGTCGATCGCGTTCTGCACGATGTCGACCTTGTCGTCGAGCGTCGGGAAGATGTTGACCGCTGCGTCGGTGACGAACAGCAGGCGGGGATACGTCGGGACGTCCATCACGAACACGTGACTGATGCGCCGCGCGGTTCGCAGGCCGGTCGTCGACGGGACGATCGCCGCCATCAGCTCGTCGGTGTGCAGGCTCCCCTTCATCAGCGCCTCGACCTGGCCCAGGCGCGCCATCTCGACCGCCATCTCGGCGGCGGCGTGGCTGTGCTCGGTCGCCACGATCTCGATGCCCGAGAGGTCGGCCTTCTCCGCCTTCGCGACGGCGCGGATCTTCGCTTCGGGTCCGACCAGCACGGGCACGATGAGCCCGCGCCGCGCGGCCTCGAGCGCCCCGAAGAGCGAATCGCGGTCGCACGGGTGCACGACCGCGCAGCGGACCGGCGGCAACCCCTGGCAGCGCTTGATGAGCGTCGCGAAGCCGTCGTTGCGTCGCAGGATCAGCGACGGCGTCGCTACGTTCGAGTACGTCACCCGCGACGTCGGCGCGACGACGTGCGCGACCCCGTCGACCAGCACCTCGCCGCGCTGGTTGACGCAGCGGCACGCGAACGTGATCCGGTGGTCCTTCGCGTGCTTCTTCTTCGCGGTCACCGTCGAGGTCAGCTCGTCGCCGACCGCGATGTTTCCCGCGTAGTGGAGCTCGGTCTCGGCGATCGTCGTTCCCGGTCCGGGCATGCGGCGAAGCAGCAGGTTCGACACGAGCGCGATGGCGGCCGCCCCGGGGGCCGTGGGACCCGCCGCGTCGGTGCGTCCTTCGACGTGGAACGGATCGACCTCGCCCGCGACCAGCGCGAGCCCCTCGATCTCGTTCATCGTCATCGTGTGCCTGGCGGTCTCGGTCGTGCCGACCCTGATCTCGGCGTAGGTGCGGTTGGTGACGTCACGCATCGGCGATCTCGCAGGCGGCGCCCGGGCGGGCTCCCGGACCGCGCATTCCGGCGGTCGGGGGGTGGACAAGGCGGTCGGGGGGGCGGGCGCGCTGCATGGTGACCGACCGTCGCGTCCGCGATCAGGCGCGGCCGCGCTTCGCCACCCGGCCCGCGGTGCGCACGCCTCGCGCCTTCCGGGCCGGCGGCTTCGCTCGCGTCTTCGCAGGCGCGGTCGCGGACGGGATCAGCGAGCGCAACTCGCCGACCAGTTCGAGCTGGCGATCGTTCAGATGGGGATCGTCCTCGAGCGCGTCGAGAAGGCCGTGGAGCTTGCGGCGATCCGCGGCCGAGACCACGAGGCGCGGCAGCGTCCGCTTCGCCTCGCGAGGCTCGAACTCGACGATGATCGTCTCGTCGTGCAGGACGCGGCGGAAGTCGTCCTCGGACACGTCCTCGAGCACGCCGGTGGGCTCGAGCAGCGAGCGCACGCCTTCCATCTGCGCGAGCCGGCGCTTGCCGCCGCCGGCCTTCGCGACGAGCAAGCCGGCGCGCACGATCGCCTCGGGCAGTCCGCCGCGGTCGAGGTCGTCGAGCACCTGCCGCACGGCGGGCAGCGCGCGCGGATCGAAGCGCGCCTGCCGCCGGATCGCCGCGCGCTGGTCCGCCATCTGCAGCGACATCATGTTCCCGTAGATCTGGAAGAACGCCGCCTCGCTCGCCGCGTCGCGCAGGTCGCGCCACAGGTCGAGCGACGCCGAGACGACGGAGGAGCCCAGGCGCTCGGCGCGCCGCCCCGCGTTGCCCTCGGCGCGCGGCTGGCGCCACGCGCGCGCCACCGCCGCCGCCGCCGGCACGCCGGCCAGGAGCGGATTGCGATCCGACAGCATCCAGCGCTGCGCGCGCAGCGGATGAAGCTCGCGCAGCATCCGTGCGAGCCACTCGGGCACAGCATCGCGGACGGCGGGACGCACGAGCAGCTCGTAGGCGCGCTCGGTGAGCTCCGAGAGCGCGGCCACCGCCTCGAACGGCTTCTCGTCGACGCGGTCGTACTTCTGCAGCTTCTTCAGCGCCTCGAGCGAGCGCTCGTGCAGCGTCACGTCGTAAGTGACCTCGCCGTCGGCGTGCTGGATCTCGTGGATCTCCATCCCGTAGAGACCCGGCGGCAGCGTCTGGATGTACTTGAGCACCTCGAAGATCTGCGCGTGTTCCTTCTTCGCGACCTTGCCCGACACGAAGATGCCGAGGTGCCCGACGTCCTCGTGGATCAGGCCGACGATCGTCTGGCCGTTGGCCTTGATCTCGTCGGTCGACGAGTAGAGGTCCGCGATCCAGTTGAACGCCTGCTGCGGCGGGGTGATGTTGTCGCCCATCGACGCGAACACGATGATCGGCTGCTTGATCGACTTCAGGTCGAAGTAGCGGCCGGGGCCGAGCCGCGCCTCGCCCTGCGCGAGCTTGTTGCCGACGAACAGGTTGTTGACGATCCAGCGGATCTCCTCCTCGTTCAGCAGGTAGAACCCGCCCCACCAGCGCTCGAACTCGAGGAAGCGCGGCGCCTCGTCGTCGACGTCGTCGTAGAGGTGGTAGTACTTGTCCCAGACCGCGTTCGCCGGGTTGAGAGTCTCGAAGTTGGAGACGAGGTGCGCGCCGTCGAACTTCCCGGCGCCGAGGTCGCTCGCCAGCAGCGAGACCCATGCGCCGCCCAGCAGGCCGCCCGAGTAGCGCATCGGGTTGTCGCCGTCGTTGCCGGCCCAGTACGACATCGGCGCGCCGTTGATCACCAGCGGCCCGGTCATGTCGGGACGCGCGGCCGCGAGCATCATCACCGCCCATCCGCCCTGGCAGTTGCCGATCAGCGAGGGCTTCGGGCTCTCCTGGTGGCGCTCCGCGACGACGCGCACGAATTCCGCCTCGGCGTCGGTGACGTCGGCGAGCGTCTGGCCCGGCTCGGGCTCCGGGAAGAAGATCACGAAGTAGACCGGGTGGCCCGCGGCCAGCGCGACGCCGACCTCCGAGTCCTCCTTGAACCCCCCGATCCCGGGACCATGGCCCGCGCGCGGGTCGATGATGATGAACGGTCGCTTGCGCTCGTCGACCTTCACGCCGCGCGGCGGGACGATTCGAACCAGCGCGTAGTTGCACGGCCGCTCGTACGTGCGCGCGTCCGCCACCATCTCGTACCGGTAGTGCAGCAGCGGCGGCTTGCCCGCCTCCTCGTGCGCCAGCCACTGGTTGCCGCGCTCGCGGATCGTGTCCCAGTAGAGCGTCGAGCGCTGACCGGCGTCGACGAAGTACTGGAACCAGTCCGTCCACCACTG
>JAKLIE010000302.1 GCA_022709775.1 Pseudomonadota bacterium | reverse complement strand
CCTGACGCTGCCGCTGCTCGAAGGGCTCGACGGCGTCAACAAGATGTCGAAGTCGATGGACAACTACGTCGGCATCACCGAGGCGCCCGACGACATGTTCGGCAAGCTCATGTCGATCTCCGACGAGCTCATGTGGCGCTACTACCTGCTGCTGTCGTTCCGGCCGATGGGCGAGATCTCGGCGCTGAGGCGCGAGTGCGAGGCCGGCCGCAATCCGCGCGACGCGAAGGTCGCGCTCGCGCAGGAGATCGTCGCGCGCTTCCACTCGAAGCCGGACGCCGAGCGCGCGCTCGCGAACTTCGAGGCGCGCTTCCGGGGCGGGGCGATGCCCGACACGATGCCCGAGGTGACGATCGAGACCGGTGGTGCCGGCGTCGCGGTCGCGAACCTCGCGAAGCAGGCGGGCGTCGCCGACTCGACGTCCGATGCGCTGCGGCTGATCGCGGGCAGGGGTCTCAGGCTCGACGGGGAAGTCGTCGCCGACAAGGGCACGACGGTGCCCGCGGGCGCGACCGTGGTCGTGCAGGCCGGCAAGCGCAGGTTCGCCCGCGTCACCGTGCGCTAGCAACGCGTCGCACCGCCCGTCCGCGAGAGCGGCGGCAACCCTGGCGCGGCAGGCCCTCCGCACGCGGCGGCGAGGAACGGGTATCGTGTGCGCCGAGCCCGCGCGCCTTTCGCACCGGGCGCCGTGGAGCCTTCCCGATGGGATTCCTGCCGGCCCTCGCGTACGCGCTGCTGATGAACGCGATTCCGCTCGCGGAAGTCGTCTACCACGGGCGCTCGCCCGCCACGCTCCTGCTGCTGTTCTGGTTCGAGACCGTGCTGCTGCTCGTCACCGGCGCGATCCGGATCGTCGTGCACAGGAGAGCGACGTCGAAGACCGGCCACCATGCGCCGCTCGGCACGGTTTCCGATCACCACGCGGATGCCGCCGACACCGTGCGGCAGCTCGGCGACGGCAATACCTACCTCCGGGGGTTCGTCACGACCACCGGCATCTTCACGGTCGCGCACGGGGTGTTCGTCCTGCTGCTGGTGTTCCTGTTCGGCGTCGGCGGGCCGCTGCGCTGGGAGGATGCGAGGATCGCGCTGGCGTGGGCGACCGGCGTGCAGATCGTGTTCCTGCTCGCCGACCTGTCGCATCTGCGCGAATGGAGCTTCGCGAGGCTGGGCGAGACCTGCGGCGGCGCGTCGATCCGCGTCCTCGTCACGCAGCTCGGACTGATCCTGGGGATACCGATGGTCGGCATCACGGGATCGCCGTGGGGAATGATCGGCACGTTCATGGGCCTGCGCGCGGTCGCGGACGCGTCGATCGCGTGGCTTCAGGGATTGGTGAAGCGGCGCGACCTGCCGCCGGGGCTCGCACGGTTCCTGGCTCGCCGCAGCAAGCAATCGGTCGAGACGCTCGAGGCGGAGTTCGACGCGCTGAAGGAACGCGGGCGCGACGTCGAAGCGCTGCTCGAGCGGCCGATCGGCGACGTGCTGAAGGTCGAGGGCGCGGAGCCCTCCGCGCTGCCGCCCTCGGGCCCCTGACGACTCGCGGTGCCCCCCGGCAAGCCAAGCGCTCCGGCACGCCGCGGCGGCGTGCGGGGAACGCCCGCTGCGAACTATTCGAGCTCGATCGCGTCGACTACCGCAGCGATGCCTGCCTTCGCGCAGACGTCGTCCTGGTCGCCTCCCGGCGCGCCGGACACGCCGATGCCGCCGAGCAGGACGCCCTTCGCCCGGATCATCATGCCGCCGCCGACGGCGATCACCCCGGGCAGCGCCCGCACGCCGGACGCAGGACGGCCGGCCTGGGTCAGCGCGGCGAGCTCGGTCGTCTCGGTGCGAAACGAGACGGCGGTCCACGCCTTGCCGGTCGCCGTCTGCACCGTGTGCGCGCCGGCGAGCGGATCGCGCAGCAATGCGAGCACCGCACCGCCACGGTCGACGACCGCGACGGCGACCGTGAGTCCGTCCTTCTGGCAGCGCGCGAGCGCGGCCTGCGCGGCGGTGATCGCCGCGCCGGTCTGCAGCGTCGTCAGCGGGATCGTGAGCTTCGGCGCCTGCGCGAGCGCGGTGCCGGCGAGCGTCGCACCGAGTGCGGCAGTCGCTGCCACGCCCATCCAGCCGATCGTCGTCCTCATCGCGGTGTCCTCCGGGGTAGTGAGAAGCGATGCTCGCGCCGAACGCGCACGCCGGCACTGATCCCGGTCAATCCGGGACGTCACGCGATGCCGGGATTGCCTTTCACGCCGACGATCTCGGGCCGGTTGAGCGGCCGCGCGCGGATCGTCTTCTCGCGGACGAGGTAGCGCTCGACCAGGTCCCAGATCGGCTCGCTGCCCGCCTTCCTCGCCTCCTCGGACACCGGCGCCCAGCCGGCGACCTTGTAGGTCTTGTCGGCGTCGACCGGCTTGCCGGCGAGTTCGATCCGCGTGATGCGACGGCCGGCCGTCGCGGCCGGGTCGATCGTGTAGGCGAGCCCGCCGACCCGGACCATGTCCCCGCCCTGCTGGTAGTACGGATCCGGGTTGAACAGGTTGTCGGCGACGTCCTCGAGGATCGTCCTGATCGTCTCGCCCTTCATCTCGCTCACCGTGACGAACGGGTAGGTGATCGCCGTCTGGTCCATCAGGTGCTCGCGGCGGATCGGCTGTCCCGGCAGCAGCGTCGTGCCCCAGCGGAAGCCGGGCGAGAACGCGATCGGCGCGTCCTTCTCGGCCATCAGCGCGTCGACGAGCAACTGGTCGTAGGTGCCGTTGAAGCTGCCGCGCCGGTAGAGCAGCGTCTCGGTGACCGCGAGCGGCTCCTCGAGCTTCGCCGCGTACGGCTCGCGGTGCTTCGCGATCAGCGCGGCCATCTCGCGATCGGGAGGGAGCAGCGCCGCGAACACCGGGACGAGCCGGTAGCGGAAGTCCGCCACCTTGCCGCCGCGCACGTCGAGGTCGAGCACCGCGAGGAACTTGCCGTTGCTGCCGGCATTCGTCACGAGCGTCCTGCCGCCGCGGTTCGCGACGATCGTCGGCTGCGGCACGCCGTCGTGCGTGTGGCCGCCGAGGATCGCGTCGATCCCCGACACGCGCGACGCGAGCTTGAGGTCGACGTCCATCCCGTTGTGCGACAGCAGCACGACCGCCTGGGCGCCCTTGCCGCGCGCTTCGTCGACGGCCTTCTGCAGCTCCTGCTCCTGGATGCCGAAGGTCCACTCGGGCACGAAGTAGCGCGGATTCGCGATCGGCGTGTACGGAAAGGCCTGGCCGACGATCGCGACCGGCACGCCGTTCACCTGGCGGATCACGTACGGCGGGAACACCGGGTCGCCGAAGTCGGTCGTCTTCACGTTCTGCGCGACGAAGTCGACCTTGCCCGCGAAGTCCTTCTCGACGATCTCTCTCACGCGGTCGGCGCCGAGCGTGAATTCCCAGTGTCCGGTCATCACGTCGACGCCGAGCAGCCTGCACGCGTCGACCATGTCCTGGCCCTTCGTCCACAGCGCCGTGGCCGAGCCCTGCCACGTGTCGCCGCCGTCGAGCAGCAGCGCGCCCGGCCGGGCCGACTTCAGCCGCTTGACCAGCGTGGACAGGTGCGCGAAGCCGCCGACCTTGCCGTAGGTCTTCGCCGCCTCGACGAAATCGAGGTAGGTGAAGGCGTGCGCCTCGATGCTGCCCGGCTTGATGCCGAAGTGCTTGAG
>JAKLIE010000301.1 GCA_022709775.1 Pseudomonadota bacterium | reverse complement strand
GGAGCCACCCAATGGCGGCGCGCGGCGCGCCCGCGCCCGTGGAGGAGATTCGATGCCGGTTCCCCTGCGAATCCTGTGTATCGGCGGCGGCCCTGCGGGGCTCTACTTCGCGATGCTCGCGAAGAAGGCCGACCCCGCGCGCGTCGTTCGCGTCGTCGAGCGCAACCGCCCCTACGACACGTTCGGCTGGGGCGTCGTCTTCTCGGACCAGACGCTCGGCAACCTGGAAGCGGCGGACGCCGAGACCGCACGCGAGATCGCCGGCGCGTTCAACCACTGGGACGACATCGAGGTCAACTTCCGCGGGCGCACGATCACGTCCGGCGGACACGGGTTCTGCGGCATCGGCCGCAAGCGGCTCCTCAACATCCTGCAGAAGCGCTGCGAGGCCTTGGGCGTGGAGCTCGTGTTCGAACGCCAGGTGGGCGACGACGAGGAGGAAGCCCGCGCGTTCGGCGCCGACCTCGTGATCGCGTCGGACGGACTCAACAGCCGCATCCGCGAGAAGTACGCGGACGCCTTCGAGCCGGACGTCGACACGCGCCGCTGCCGCTTCGTCTGGCTCGGGACGAAGAAGCGCTTCGACGCCTTCACGTTCGCGTTCGTCGAGACGCCGCACGGCTGGTTCCAGGCGCACGCCTACCAGTTCGACGGCGACACCTCGACGTTCATCGTCGAGACGCCGGAGGAGACCTGGAAGGCGGCGGGCCTCGAGGCGATGAGCCAGGAGGAGGCGATCGCTTTCTGCGAGCGTCTGTTCGCGCCGTGGCTCGACGGCCACAGGCTCCTGTCCAACGCCGCGCACCTGCGCGGCTCGGCGATCTGGATCCGCTTCCCGCGCGTGGTCTGCGGGCGCTGGGTCCATTGGACGGGTTCCGGCCCCGGCGGCGACCGACGGGCCGCCCCGAGGTCGCCGGCCCCCTCGGGGGGAGGCGAGCAACGCGAGCTTCGGGGGGATCACACCGGCGGCGACCGACGGGCCGCCCCGAGGTCGCCGGCCCCCTCGGGGGGAGGCGAGCAACGCGAGCTTCGGGGGGATCACACCGGCGGCGACCGACGGGCCGCCCCGAGGTCGCCGGCCCCCTCGGGGGGAGGCGAGCAACGCGAGCTTCGGGGGGATCACACCCCCATCGTGCTCATGGGCGACGCGGCCCACACCGCGCACTTCTCGATCGGTTCGGGGACCAAGCTCGCCTTCGAGGACGCGATCGCGCTCGACCGCGCGATGCGCGGCGCGCCGGACCTCGGGCAGGCGCTCGAGACCTATCAGGCCGAGCGCAGCGTCGAGGTGCTCAAGATCCAGAACGCCGCGCGCAATTCGACCGAGTGGTTCGAGAACGTGAAGCGCTACACGGCGCTCGAGGCCGAGCAGTTCGCGTACAGCCTGCTCACGCGGAGCCAGCGCATCTCGCACGAGAACCTGCGGCTGCGCGACGCGGGTTACGTGCGCGGCGTCGAGTCGTGGTTCGCGTCCCGCGCAGGGGCGGGCGACGCGCCGCGCCCGCCGATGTTCACGCCGTTCAGCTTGCGCGGCACGACGCTGCCGAACCGCGTCGTCGTCTCGCCCATGGCGCAGTACTCGTGCGTCGACGGCATGCCCGACGACTACTACCTCGTGCACCTCGGCAGCCGCGCCCACGGCGGCGCGGGCCTCGTGTTCACCGAGATGGTGTGCGTGTCGCCCGACGCGCGCATCTCGCAGGGATGCGCGGGGATCTGGAACGACGCGCAGCGGGACGGCTGGAGGCGGATCGTCGGCTACGTGCACGCACGCACGCCGGCGAAGATCGCGCTGCAGCTCGGTCACGCCGGCCCCAAGGGCTCGACGCAGCGGGGCTGGGAGGACGCGGACGAGCCGATCGTCGAGACGGACGGCGCGCGCAACTGGCCGCTGATCGCGCCCTCCGCGGTCCGCTACGGCCCGACGAACCAGGTGCCGCGCGCGATGACGCGCGGCGACATGGACGCGGTGCGCGACGCGTTCGTCGCCGCGACGAAGCGGGGCGCGGAGGCCGGCTTCGACTGGCTCGAGCTGCACTGCGCCCACGGCTACCTGCTCTCGGCGTTCCTGTGCCCGCTGACCAATCGCCGCACCGACGAGCACGGCGGGTCGATCGAGAATCGATGCCGCTGGCCGCTCGAGGTGTTCCGCGCGATGCGCGCCGCCTGGCCCGCCGACCGCCCGATGTCGGTGCGGATCTCGGCGCACGACTGGGCGCCCGGCGGCAACACGCCGGACGACGCGGTCGCGATCGCGCGGCTGTTCAAGGAGGCGGGCGCCGACCTGATCGACGTGTCCTCGGGCCAGACGACGCGCGACGCGAAGCCGGTCTACGGCCGCATGTACCAGACGCCCTTCGCCGACCGGATCCGCAACGAGGCCGGAATCGCGACGATGGCGGTGGGCGCGATCTTCGAGCCCGACCACGTCAACAGCATCCTGATGGCGGGGCGAGCCGACCTGTGCGCGATCGCGCGCCCGCACCTCGCCGATCCCTACTGGGCGCTCCACGCGGCGGCGCAGCTGGGCTACGAGGCGATGCCGTGGCCGGTGCAGTACCTGACCGGCAAGCGCCAGCTCGAGCGCAACCTCGCGCGCGCCGCAGCGGACGCCTCCGTCGTGCCGGAGGCCAACGGATGAGGATCGACCGGTTCGCGCCGCCCCTCACCCCGACCCTCTCCCCGCGATGCGGGGAGAGGGAGCCTCCTATCTTCACGATGCGCCTTCTCCCCACGCCCCGCGCGAGCGGCGGCACGTTGTGCCTTCTCCCCTCGCCCCGCGCGAGCGGCGGCACGTTGTGCCTTCTCCCCTCGCCCCGCGCGAGCGGGGAGAGGGGCGGGGGTGAGGGGTGGCGATGACGGCGCCGGCACTCGCAGGTTGCCACGCCGTCGTCACCGGCGGCGGTCGCGGCATCGGCCGCGCGATCGCGGGGCGGCTCGCAGCGCTCGGTGCGTCGCTCTCGCTCGTCGGTCGCGACCGTTCGAAGCTGTACGAGGCGGTGCAGTCGCTGCCGGCCGGAACGAATTGCGACGCGCACGCCTGCGACGTCGCGGATGCCGAAGCGGTCAACGCCGCCTTTGCCGCGATCGCGCGGGCCGGCCACAGGGTCTCCATCCTCGTGAACAACGCGGGCGTCGCGAAGAGCGCCCGCGTGGCCGCGACCGACGACGCCCTGTGGGGCGAGATGCTCGCCGTCAACCTGTCGGGCACGTTCCACTGCATTCGCGCCGCGCTGCCCGCCCTCCTCGAGGCGAAGGCCGGCCGCGTCGTCAACGTCGCGAGCACTGCCGGCGTGATCGGCTATCCGTACGTCGCGGCGTACTGCGCTGCGAAGCACGGCGTCGTGGGCCTCACGCGCGCGCTCGCGCTCGAGCTCGCGTCGTCGCCGGTCACCGTGAATGCGGTGTGCCCCGGCTACACCGACACGGACCTCGCGCGCGACGCCGTCGCGAACATCGTCGCCCGGACCGGGCGCAGCGAGGCGGAGGCGCGCGGCGCGCTGGCCGCGCGCAGCCCGCAGAAGCGCCTGGTGACGCCCGACGAGGTCGCGTCGGCGGTCGCGTGGCTGTGCCTGCCCGAGTCGCGGTCGGTGACCGGGCAGGTCATGGTCGTCGACGGCGGGGAGACGGCAGGATGAGGTACCCAACGAAGGCATCGTCGGCGCCCCGGACCCGGCCCG
>JAKLIE010000300.1 GCA_022709775.1 Pseudomonadota bacterium | reverse complement strand
CGTGATCAGCACCGGTCTCGATGCGATGGCGGGGCTCGCGGTCATGGCCGCGCTCGGCGCCCGGCACATGGACGAGACGGTGGCGCAGCGTCTCGCGCGCTTCTCGAGGCTCGGCACGATCGACCTCCGGGTCGACTACCTGCGCCCGGCGATCGGCGAGCGCTTCGAGCTCGCCGCCGAGGTGATGCGCATCGGCTCGCGCGTGGCGTCGGTCCGCATGGAGTTTCGCGGCGCGGACGGCACGCTGCTGTCGACGGGCACCTCGGCCTACATCGTCTCCTGACCCGCCCGCGAGACGGCGCGGCCGCGATCCGCCGCGGCGAGCACCCTTCGCACGCCGGCGATCGCGCGACGAGCGCGTTCGAGCGCATCGACGGTCTTCGCGAGCTCCTGCGTCGGCGACTCGACCGCCACCGGGATGCCCGCCGGCAGCGCGCGCACGAGCGACACGAGGTCGAGGTCGCCGTCGCCCGGGAACCGGCGCTCGGCGCGCGCCTCGGCGAGGGTCGCCTCCGGCGTCGCGGGAATCGCTGCGGGCGCGTCGCACAGCTGCGCGTAGCGGAACAGCGAAGACGGCAGGCGCGCGATGTCCGCGAGCCGGCAGTGCGTGCGCGAGTAGTGGTAGGCGTCGACGACGATGCCGGCGTTGTCGCGCCCGGCCCGCTCGATCACGCGCGCGGCCTGCGGCAGCGTCTTCAGGTCGGAGAACGACATGAACTCGAGCTGCGGGGCGACGCCGCAGCCCGCGGCGAGGTCGCACAGCTCGGCGAACCGGTCGACGAGCCGCGCCTCGTCGGGATCGTTGCCGGTGACGAGCGCGTACCTCGCGCCCAGCCGCGCCCCGGTCTCGATCGCGGGCAGCAGGTCGTCGGCGACGCGCGTGTCGGGCTTCAGTCGCAGGACCTCGATGTCGAGCACCCGGACGCCGGTCGCGTCGAGCCGCGCGCGCGTCTCGCGCACCATCGGCGTGTCGCCGACCGTCGCGCGCTGCGGTTCGGTCGTCGTCGCGGCGATCAGGCGCAGGCCGACGTGCGAGTAGCCGGCGGCGGCGGCGGTCGAGACGAGGTCCGGCGGCGCGAGCTCGAGCGCGGTGAGCGCCGAGAGCGAGATCGCGCGGCTCATCGGGGCCGGGTCGTCGCGGTCGTGCGCGCCGTGCTCATGCCGCGACGCCCCGAGCCGCGGGCGCGCCGCCGCCGAGGAACAGCCGGTTCAGGTCCGGGTCGCCGAGGAGCTCCGAGGCGGGACGGTCGAGCGCGAGGCGCCCCATCTCGAGGACGAGCGCGCGGTCCGCGTACTTGAGCGCGGTGCGGACGTTCTGCTCGACCATCAGCACCGTCGTGCCGGCCTCGGCGAGCTGGCGCAGGAGCGTCATCACGTCGACCACGAGCTTGGGCGACAGCCCGATCGAGGGTTCGTCGATCAGCAGCACGCGGGGCCGCAGCAGCAGCGCGCGGCCGATCTCGAGCTGTTTCTGCTCGCCGCCGGACATCGTCGACGCCTGGTTGTCGATGCGCTCGCGGATGCGCGGGAAGCGCGCGAGCACCTCCTCGATCCGGCCGGGGAGCTCCGCGCGCGGCAGCGTGATGCCGCCGAGCTCGAGGTTGTGCCGGACCGACAGCGAGCCGAACAGGTTGCGGCCCTGCGGGACGAACGCGATGCCGTCGGCGAGCAGGGCGCGCTGCGAGCGGCCGTTGATCACGCGTCCCTCGAACCGGACCTCGCCCGAGCGCGGCACGAGCAGGCCGAACAGCGTCTTCAGCACGGTCGACTTGCCGGCGCCGTTCGGGCCGATCAGCAGCGTGATCTCGCCTTTCCGGACGTCGAGGGTCGTCTCGTTCAGGATCGTCAGGCTCTCCGAGTAGCCGGCGACGACGCGATCGAACTCGATTATCACGTGTGACCTCCCCCAGGCTTGCCGCTTCGCGGCGTCGCACACCCCCTCCTGGAGGAGGGGGCGCCGCGCCCTTGGGGCGGCCCGGCGGGCGCGGCCGACGGATCGAGCGTCACGTCGAAGATCACGGCCTAGTTTCCCAGGTACGCCTCGAGCACCGCCGGATTCGACTGCACCGCCGCGGGCCTGCCTTCGGCGAGCACCTTGCCCTCGACCATGCAGATCACGTGCGGACAGAGCTTCATGATGAAGTCCATGTTGTGCTCGATCACGACGAAGCTGCCGCCCTGCGTGCGGTTGAGCTGCACGAGGAGCTCGCGCAGCTGGTCGACGAGGCTCGGGTTGACGCCGGCGCAGGGCTCGTCGAGCAGCACGAGCCGGGGCGCGGGCATGAACGCCATCGCGATGTCGATGAGCTTCTGCTGGCCGTACGAGAGCCTGCCCGCGGGAAGGTGCGCGACGTGCTTCAGCCGGAACAGCTCGATCATCTCGTCCGCGTGGTGGCCGAGCCCCGCGTCGGGCTTCGCGAAGAGACGTCCCGGAAGCGTGCCCTTGAATTCCTGCGCGGCCGCGATCAGGTTGTCGCGCACCGAGAGCCCGCCGAACACCTGCAGGGTCTGGAACGTGCGCCCGACGCCGCGGCGCGCGAGCTCGAGCGGAGACATGCCGGTGATGTCCTCGCCGCACAGCTCGACGGAGCCCGACGTCGGCCGGATCTGGCCGAGGATGGCGTTGAACAGCGTCGTCTTGCCCGAGCCGTTGGGGCCGATCACGCCGACGATCTCGCCCGGCCCGACCGAGAAGCTGACGCCGTCGACGGCCTTGATCGCACCGTACGCCTTCCGGACGTCGCGGACGTCGAGGAATCCCGGCGTCGCGGTCATCGCGGCGCCTCGGGCTTCCTGAAGCGGTCGGCGATCGACAGGATCCCGCCGGGCAGCCAGATCATCAGCGCGACGACGGCGACCCCGAAGAACACGAGGTACCACTTCTGCATGAACTTGAGGCTCTCGATCGAGCTCGAGCGCAGCACCTCGGGCAGCAGGATGATGATGACGGTCCCCACGACCGGGCCGAAGAACCTGCCCGAGCCGCCGACGATCACCGCGAGCAGCATCATGAGCGAGGTCGAGAAGTGGAACGGCCCCGGCTCGATGAACTCGACCAGCGACGCGTAGTAGACGCCGCCGACGCCCGCGCACGCCGCGCCGATCGCGAACGCGAGCAGCGTGTACGCGGTGATGTTCACGCCGAGGCTCTCGGCGCGGATCGGGTTGTCGCGCAGCGCGGCGAACGCGCGGCCCCACGGCGAGCGCAGCAGCCACCAGAGCGCGGCCGCCAGCGCGACGAGGCCGGCGAGCGTGAAGCAGAAATAGGCGAGGTGGCCCTCGAACGAGACGCCGAGGATCGTCGGGCGCGGGATCGACGAGATGCCGAAGGTGCCGCCGGTCACCTTCTCCTCGTTGCGCATGACGAGGAACACCAGCACGTTGAAGCCCAGCGTCGCGAACGCGAGGTAGTGGTGCTGGACGCGCAGCGCAGGAAAGCCCAGCGCCAGACCGACGACGAAGCACGCGATCCCCGCGATCGGCAGCACCATCAGGAACGGGAGCCCGGCCTTGAGGGCGATGGCGGCGATGTAGGCGCCGATCCCGAAGAACGACGCCTGCCCGAGCGACATCTGGCCCGCGTAGCCGACGGTCAGGTTGAGCCCGAACGTCGCCATCAGGTAGACCATCGTGAGCGTCAGCAGGTAGACCTCGCTGCGCTTCGCGAACGCGGCGACCGC
>JAKLIE010000030.1 GCA_022709775.1 Pseudomonadota bacterium | reverse complement strand
GGGTGGTCGCCTCGGCCATCGCCTCGGACAAGCCCTTGCGCACGTCGGCCGGCAGGCCGTCCCACCACTTGGCGTTGGTCACCACCATGTAGTCGATCACGCCGTGGTTGGTCTCGGCGATCGTCTTCTGCACCTCGTGGAACTTCTGCGAGTAGATGTTCGACCAGGTGTTCTCCTGGCCGTCGACCACGCCCGTCTGAAGTGCCTGATAGACCTCGGAGAACGCCATCTTCTGCGGATTCGCGCCGAGCGCCCGGAACTGCGCCTCGAGCACGTCGGAGGCCTGGATGCGGAACTTGAGGCCCTTGACGTCATCGGGGCGCGTCAGCTTGTCCCGGTTGGTCGACAGCTGCTTCATCCCGTTGTGCCAGTAGGCCAGGCCGACCAGGCCGCGGTTCTTCATCGAGGCCAGCAGTTCCTGACCCTTCGCGCTCGACTGGAAGCGGTCGACCGCTTCGATGTCGTCGAACAGGAACGGAAGGTCGAAGAGCTGGATCTTCTTCGTGTAGCGGTCGAACTTGGAAAGCGACGGCGCGATGAACTGCACATCGCCCAGCAGCAACGCCTCGAGCTCCTTGGCGTCGCCGAAGAGCTGCGAGCTCGGGAAGACCTGCACCTGCACCTTGCCGGGCAGCTTCTTCTCCGCGACTTCCTTGAACTTGAGGGCGCCCTGGCCCTTCGGCGTGTTTTCGGCCACGACGTGGCTGAACTTGACGACGATCGGCTGCTGCGCGGCGGCGGGGGCCGTGAATGCGAACGCCGCGAGCACCGCTGCGGCGAGGATGGGGCGTGCAGACATCGTTGAACCTCCAGTTCGGTGGGGACGGGCCAGGCTCGGCCCACGATCGGGCCCACCTTCTTGTGCGGCTCGGCGCATTCTAGCCTCCGTTTGCGCCCGTTGGGGAGCGGGCGTCGGACGCCGGTAGAATGGCCGCCGTCGAGGGAGGCCGTCCTGACCGAAGTCGACCTCGGCCGGATGCGCCCCGTGCCGGACCGGCGCCGCCAGTGCGTTCCGCGCCGGGCGCCCCGTCCCGTACGGCGCGACGAACGAGGCATTCCACCCCGGAAGGAATGACATGACGCATCGATTCGCCGCGGCGTTGGCCGCCCTCGCCCTCGCCGTTCCCGCGGCGCACGCCCAGTACCCGACCAGGCCGGTCACGATGATGGTGCCGTTCGCGGCCGGCGGACCGACCGACACCGTGGCGCGCGCCCTCGCGGTCTCCATGGGCAAGGCGCTCGGCCAGACGATCGTCGTCGAGAACGTGCCCGGCGCCGGCGGCACGATCGCGCCCGCCAAGCTCAAGAATTCGTCCGCCGACGGCTACACGCTCCTGATCGCGCACATCGGCATGTCGACGGCGCCTGCGCTCTACCGGACGCTGCCGTTCAAGCCGGTCGAGGACTTCGAGCACGTCGGGCAGGTCGTCGACGTGCCGATGACCTTCATCGCGAAGAAGGACCTGCCGCCCAGGGACTTCAAGTCGCTCGTCGACTACGTGAAGGCGAACAAGGACAAGGTGACGCTGGCCAACGCGGGCATCGGCGCGGCGTCGCACCTGTGCGGCCTACTGTTCATGAGCGCGATCCAGACCGACCTCACGACCGTACCGTACAAGGGCACGGCGCCGGCGATCAACGACCTCCTCGGCGGGCAGGTCGACCTCCTGTGCGACCAGACGACGAACACGACGTCCTACATCAAGTCGGGCCGGATCAAGGCGTATGCGGTTACGTCGAAGGCGCGCGTCCCGTCGCTGCCCGACCTGCCGCCGGCGGCCGAGGCGGGCTTGCCGGGCTTCGAGGTGAACGTGTGGCACGGCGTGTACGCACCGAAGGGCACGCCGAAGCCGGTGATCGACAGGCTCGTGGCCGCGCTGCAGGCGGGCATCGTCGACCCGGCGTTCGCGCAGAAGATGGCCGAGCTGGGCTCGGTCGTCGTCGCCAGGGACAAGGCGACGCCGGACGGCCTGCGCAACCACCTGAAGGCGGAGATCGACAAGTGGACGCCGATCATCCGCAAGGCAGGGGTGTACGCAGAGTAGTCGGGAGCCCCCCGGGCGCGCAGGCGCAGCGATGACGGGACGTCGGGGCGTTCCCCCGAATCGTCGCGTCCGGAGGTGGCCGGTCGCGGCGCCGCCGGCTTACGCCGTCGTCGGCGTCGCGCCGCGGCGCCATACCGGCAGCCAGCCGGCGCGGCCCGGCCCCGCCTGCCAGGCGACGTCCACGCCGATGCCGGGCACCGCGACCAGCGTTTCGCCGGCCATCACGAGCGGCAGCGCGGCGCGCTCCCACGCCGGGAGCCCGGACTCGCGCAGCAGGGATTTCAGCGCCCGCCGCGCCTGACCAGGCGCGAGCCGCAGGCGCTCGCCGCCATGGCGCGGCCGGATCGCCAGTCCGGACGCGGCGCGCTCGGCGTCGACCCCCGCGCCATCCGCGCGCTCGAAGGCGAGCTCGCCGTGCGGCAAGGCGATCGTCGGCTCGCCATGCCACGCGCGCAGGTAGTCTCCGGGCGCTGCGCCGTGCACGACGACGCGGCCGCGGTGCCGCCCGACGACCGCGCCGGCGTGGGCGACCTCGACGCGCGCGTCGGCCCTTGCTCCGGCGAGCTGGCGAAGCATTGCGTCGAGCCGGGCCGCCGAAGGCGGCGGCAGTCCGCGCGCATGGAGGAACCAGCGCAGCAGGTTGCGCGCGCGGGCCGGCGGCAGCCGCGCGAACGCGGACGCGTCGATCGACCCGTCGGCTTCGTCGTAGCGCGCCTCGCGCGCGTCGATCCCGGCGAGCGCGTCGAGAAGCGACGCCGCATCCGCCTGGTGCGCGGCGGCGCGCGCGAGCGTCCCCGGATAGCCGGGCAGCGTCGACGCGATCGCGGGAACGACGCGCTGCCGCACCGCGTTGCGGCGCAGGCGGGGGTTGGCGTTGCTCGGATCCTCGACCCACCGGAGCCGCGCGTCGCGCGCATACGCATCGATGGCGGCGCGCGGCACGCCGAGGAGCGGGCGGCACCATGCGAGGCCCGACGCGTCGCGGGACGACGCGGACATCGCGGCGAGGCCGGACGGGCCAGCGCCGCGGCCGAGCTGGAGCAGCAGCGTCTCGGCCTGGTCGTCCTGGTGGTGCGCGAGCGCGACGACGTGCGCGCCGTGCCGGCTCGCGAGCCCCCGCAGTGCGGCGTAGCGGGCGTCGCGCGCCTGCGCCTCGATGCTCGTCCGCGGCGGGCGCGCCACGGCGACGCGCTGCTCCGCATACGCGACGCCGCGCTCGGCGCAGGCGTTCGCGCAGAACGCCGACCAGCGATCGGCGTCCGCCTGCAGGCCGTGGTGAACGTGCAGGCCCAGCGCCGGACGGCCGCACGCGCGCAGCGCCGCGGTCCCGGCATCGAGCAGGACGATGGAATCGCGGCCGCCGGAAAGCGCGAACGCGACCGGACCGCCGGTCGCGGGCAGCGCGCCGAGCCACGCCGCGACCGCGCGCACGACCGGCGCGCGCGGGTCGTCAGCCCGGGTTGAGCTCCTTGAACTTGCCATAGGACACGATGCGGTCCTCGCGCCGCTCGACCAGTTCGTCGACCGGGAGCTCGGCGAGCGGCTTGAGCGCGTCCGCCAGCGCCTTCTTGAGCGTCGCGATCATCGCCGCGGGGTCGCGGTGCGCCCCGCCGACCGGCTCGGGGATCACCTTGTCGATCAGACCGAGCTGCTTCAGGCGCGGCGCCGTGATGCCGAGGATCTCGGCGGCCTCGGGTGCGTGCTCGGCGCTCTTCCACAGGATCGACGCGCAACCCTCGGGCGAGATCACCGAGTAGGTCGAGTACTGGAGCATCAGCGTCACGTCGCCGACCGCGATCGCGAGCGCGCCTCCCGATCCTCCTTCGCCGATGACGGTGACGACGATCGGAGTGCGCAGTCCCGCCATCTCGAACAGGTTCCGCCCGATCGCCTCCGACTGGCCGCGCTCCTCGGCGCCGATGCCCGGATAGGCGCCGGGCGTGTCGACGAAGGTGAAGAGCGGCAGCGCGAACTTCTCGGCGAGCTTCATGAGCCGCAGCGCCTTGCGGTAGCCCTCGGGCCGCGGCATGCCGAAGTTGCGGTGGATCTTCTCCTTGGTGTCGCGGCCCTTCTGGTGGCCGATCACGACGCAGGGCCGGCCGTTGAACCGCGCGAGGCCGCCGACGATCGCGGCGTCGTCCGCATAGGCGCGGTCGCCGTGGAGCTCGCGGAACTCGGTGAAGATGCCCGCGATGTAGTCGAGCGTGTAGGGCCGCTGCGGATGGCGCGCGACCTGCGCGATCTGCCACGACGTGAGCTTCGCGTAGATGTCCTTCGTGAGCTGCTGGCTCTTGCGCGACAGCCGCGCGATCTCGTCGGCGATGTCGACGGCGGAGTCCTCGTGCACGAAGCGCAGCTCGTCGATCTTCGTCTGCAGCTCGGCGATCGGCTGCTCGAAGTCGAGGAAGGTCTGCTTCATCGGCGCGGCCGGGGTGCGGGTAGCCATCGCGCGATGATAGCGCACCGTGCGTCGCGCGGCCTGCGGCAGCCCGGGCGCGTCCCGGCGGCGTCAGGCCAGCGCGTCCCAGACCAGCTTCGCGCCGGTCACGAACAGGAGGCCGTAGGCGACCCGATAGAACGGTGCCTCGGGAATCCGGCGGTGCAGCCAGACGCCGAGCCAGATCCCGGCCGGCGCGAGCGGGGCGAAGAGCAGCGATGCCGCCAGGTTGCCGGTGTTGAGCTGGCCCAGGAACCAGTACGGCACCAGCTTCACGTAGTTGACGATCAGGAAGAACACCACCGAGGTCGCCACGAACGCGGTCTTGTCGAGCTTCTGCGGCAGCAGGTAGACGGCGAACGGCGGACCGCCCGCGTGGGCGAGCGTGCTCGTGAAGCCCGACACCGCGCCCCAGAACGCGCCGGCCGCCTTGCCGGGCGGCTGCGGCGACGCGGCGAGCCGCTCAGCGAGCCGCTCGGAGAGCCGGAACCAGCGGTTGAGGGCGAATCCGACGGCGATGCCGCCGATCGCCAGCCGGATGGCGTTCACGGGCATCGCGCCGAACGCGAACGCACCCGCGACGATGCCCAGGAGCGCGCCGGGCAGCAGGATCGCGAGGTGCCTCTTCGACCAGAGGCCGCGGTAGGCGTGCACGCCGAAGAGGTCCATCGCGCACAGGATCGGCAGCATGATCGCCGCCGCCTCGGGCGGGGCGATGAAGATCGACATCAGCGGCACCGCGACGCCGCCGGACCCACCGCCGAAGCCGCCCTTCGCGATGCCGGTGAGGAGGATCGCGAACACGGCGACCGGGTAGAACGCGGGCGGGAAGTCCGGAAATGCCATGGCCGAGGTCGGGCAGGCTCGCCGGACTCAGGCGACGGGCGGCACGCCGGCGGACGTCGCGCCTCCGCGCGTGCGCCAGGCGGCGACGACCTCGTTCGCGATGACGGCCGACAGCACGATCGCGCCGCCGAAGAGAGTCGCCGTGCCCGGGTGCTCGCCCATCAGCGCCCACACCCAGATCGGTCCGAGGATGGGCTCGAGGAGGCCGAGCAGCCCCAGTTCGGTCGCCGTGAGGTGGCGCGACGCGGCGGTCGCGAGCAGGCACCCGGTGCCGAGCTGCACGCACCCCAGCACCGCCAGCACGACGAGGTCGCGCCCGCTGACCGAGAAGGGGAGCGCCAACGGCAGCGCAACGACGATCGAGAGCACGCCCGCGATCATCACCTGGGGGAGCATGTCGACGGTCGCGTGGTACTTGCGCAGCACGGTGACCTGCGCGGCGAAGAAGCACGACACGCCGAGCGCCAGCAGGTTCCCGACGAGGCGGCCGGCGTCCATCGACTCGGCGAACATCACGACGATGCCCGCGAAGGCGACGGTCATCGCGATCCAGGTGCGCCCGGGGACCGGCTCCCGCAGCAGGAGCCGGCCGGCGATCGCCGCGAGGAACGGCGAGACGCTCATCAACACGAACGTGTTCGCGACCGTCGTGCGCGTGAGCGACGCGATGAAGAAGAAGAACGTGCAGGCGAGGAAGGTTCCCGACGCGAGGCCGGGCCAGCCGACCGCGCGAACGGCCTGCGGCATGCGCTTCCCGTGCATCGCCAGCAGGACGCCGGCGACGAACAGCACCATGAAGACGCTGCGCCAGAAGACGATCTCCCAGGCGCCCTGGATCGAGAGCTGGCGCACGAGGTACCCGCCCGACGACCAGCAGATCGCGGCGACGACCATCATGGCGATCGCGCGTAGTCGTGCGGCGGGGTCGGTCACGGGTCGGGCGGGAGCGGCAGCGAAAACGCCGGCGTGCGCGCCGGCGTCGGTTGCATCGACTCTACCACACCGTCGTCCGGCGGGCCGTTTAGAATCGCAGGCTCATCGAGGGAGGGCGACGCATGAAGACGCACCGCATCGCGGTGATGCCCGGCGACGGCATCGGCAAGGAGGTCATGCCCGAGGGCTTGCGCGCGGTCGAGGCCGCGGCGAAGCGACACGGCGTGTCGCTCGAGTTCAAGCACTTCGACTGGAGTTGCGACTACTACCAGAAGCACGGCCGGATGATGCCGGAGGACTGGTTCGAGACGCTCTCGGGCTTCGAGGCGATCTACTACGGCGCGGTGGGCTGGCCAGCGGCGGTGCCCGACCACGTGTCGCTGTGGGGCTCGCTGATCCCGTTCCGCCGCGGCTTCGACCAGTACGTGAACCTGCGGCCGTGCCGGCTGATGCCCGGCGTCGCGACGCCGCTCGCGAACCGGAAGCCCGGCGACATCGACTTCGTCGTCGTGCGCGAGAACACCGAAGGCGAGTACTCGGCGGTGGGCGGGCGCATGTTCGAGGGTACCGACCGCGAGTTCGTGATCCAGGAGTCGGTGTTCACGCGCAAGGGTGTCGACCGCGTGCTGCGCTACGCGTTCGAACTCGCGCGCACGCGCCCGGAGAAGCACCTGACGTCGGCGACCAAGTCGAACGGCATCGCGATCACGATGCCGTACTGGGACGAGCGCTTCAAGGCGATGGCCGCGGACTACCCGGACGTGCGCACGGACCAGTTCCACATCGACATCCTGACCGCGCATTTCGTCGCCCGTCCGCAGGTGTTCGACGTGGTCGTCGGCTCCAACCTGTTCGGCGACATCCTGTCGGACCTCGGTCCCGCCGTCTGCGGCACGATCGGCATCGCGCCTTCGGCGAACCTCAATCCGGAGCGCGCGCACCCGTCGCTGTTCGAACCGGTGCACGGCTCGGCGCCGGACATCGCGGGGCAGGGCATCGCGAATCCGATCGGCCAGATCTGGTCGGGCGCGCTGATGCTGGACTTCCTCGGCCACCCCGAGGCCGGTGCCGCGATCGTCTCGGCGATCGAGCGCACGCTCGCGGACCCGAAGGCGCCGCGCACGCGGGACATCGGCGGGCGCGCGTCGACTGTCGAGGCCGGCAAGGCGATAGCGGCGATGCTATGATCCAAGCCGTTGATTCTGCGACGTTGCGCTAGCTAGCGCGCGCGGCGAACAGACGGAGTTGGCGGGGGCGCGGTGACCCGTGCTCCGGTTCTTCGTGTCGTCTGGCGTGAGAGCGCAACGGCATCGACTTCAGGGGAGACGCGAATGTCTTTGCAGATCGGAGTCCCGCGCGAGGTGTTCCCGGGCGAGAAGCGGGTCGCCACCGTGCCGGAGGTCGTCGAGAAGCTGATCAAGCAGGGATTCCGGGTCGCGGTCGAGGCGGGGGCGGGCGACGCGGCCCAGATCAGCGACGATGCGTACCGTGCGGCCGGCGCCGAGGTCCTCGCCGATCGATCGCGGCTGTGGGCGACGTCCGACATCGTCTTCAAGGTGCGCGCCCCGGACGCGGAGGAAGTCGGCCTGCTTCGCGAGGGCGCGACGCTCGTCAGCTTCATCTGGCCGGCGCAGAACCCGGACCTGCTGAAGCAGCTCGCCGCCCGGAAGGCGACCGTGCTCGCGATGGACAGCGTTCCGCGGATCTCGCGGGCGCAGAAGCTCGACGCGCTGTCCTCGATGGCGAACATCGGGGGCTACCGCGCGGTCATCGAGGCGGCGCACGAATTCGGTCGCTTCTTCACGGGCTCGATCACGGCAGCGGGCAAGGTGCCGCCGGCCAAGGTCTTCGTCATCGGCGCGGGTGTCGCGGGCCTTGCGGCGATCGGCGCCGCGTCCGGCCTGGGCGCCATCGTGCGGGCCAACGACACGCGTCCGGAAGTCGCCGACCAGATCAAGTCGCTGGGCGGCGAATACGTGCCCGTCGACTACCAGGAGGAGGGCAGCGGCGTCGGCGGCTACGCCAAGGTGATGAGCGAAGGCTTCCAGAAGGCGCAGCGCGAGGTGTTCGCGAAGCAGGCGAGGGAGGTCGACATCATCATCACGACGGCGCTGATTCCCGGCAAGCCGGCGCCCAGGCTGATCACGGAAGACATGGTCAAGTCGATGAAGCAGGGCAGCGTCATCGTCGACATGGCGGCCGAGCAGGGGGGCAACTGCGAGCTCACCGTCCCCGGCGAGGTCGTCGTCCGGCACGGCGTCACCATCATCGGCTACAAGGATCTGCCGAGCCGCCTCGCGAAGCAGGCGTCCACGCTGTACGGGACCAACCTCTTCCGTCTGATGGAAGACATGATCAAGACGAAGAGCATCGAAGGCGATGCCGTCAGGATCGACATGCAGGACGAGGTCCTTCGCGGCACGACGGTGATCGACAAGGGCGAAGTGACCTGGCCGCCGCCGCCTCCGAAGCTGTCCGCCGCGCCGCCGGCGCAGGCGGCGAAGCCGGCGGCCGCGACCGTCAAGGCCAAGGGACACGGCGAGCCCGGCGAACCGATGTCCGGCACGAAGACGGCCGTCCTTTTCGGCGCGGGCGCGCTCCTGTTCCTGCTCATCGGGCGCTATGCGCCGCCCTCCTTCCTCGGCCATTTCACCGTGTTCGTGCTGGCGTGCTTCGTCGGGTACATGGTGGTCTGGAACGTCAAGCCGGCGCTGCACACGCCGCTGATGAGCGTGACCAACGCCGTCAGCAGCATCATCGCCATCGGCGCGCTGGTGCAGATCGCGCCGGACCTGACGAAGATCTCCGCCGACCTCTCGCGACCGAACGAGTGGATCAGGTGGCTCTCCGTGCTGGCGATCGCGCTCGCCACGGTCAACATGTTCGGCGGCTTCGCGGTGACGCGGCGCATGCTGGAAATGTTCCGCAAGTAGGGGAACGGGACCATGACTTCCAGCCTTTCGGCGATCTCCTACCTCGGAGCGGCCATCCTCTTCATCCTGTGCCTCGGCGGGCTCTCCAACCAGGAGACGGCGCGGCGCGGCAACCTCTTCGGCATCGTCGGCATGGCGATCGCCGTGGTCGCCACGATCTTCGGCCCGCAGGTCGCCGCCGCCGGGCTGCCCTACATCCTCGGGGCGATGGTGGTCGGCGCGGCCATCGGCCTGTACGCAGCGCGCGTCGTGAAGATGACGCAGATGCCCGAGCTGGTGGCGCTGATGCACAGCCTGGTCGGCCTCGCCGCGATGCTGGTCGGCTACGCCAACTACATCGATCCCGCGGTCTCGGCGAACCTGACCCCCGCCGAGAAGACGATCCACGAGATCGAGATGTACGTCGGCGTGCTGATCGGGGCGGTCACGTTCTCCGGCTCGCTGATCGCGTTCGGCAAGCTCTCGGGCAAGATCGGCGGCAAGCCGCTGCTGCTGCCGGCGCGCCACTGGCTCAACGGCGTCGCCGCGCTGGCGGTGATCTGGTTCGGCGTCTGCTTCGTGCAGGCCGGGAGC
>JAKLIE010000003.1 GCA_022709775.1 Pseudomonadota bacterium | reverse complement strand
GCGGGCGCCGTCGACGGCGTCGACGAATCGGCGAGACGGTAGCGCGCGAACCGCAGCCGCGTCGGGTCGATGCCGATGTCGGCGTCGAGGATCTCGCCGGTGCGCGGGTCGGCCTGCGACGGGCCGATGCCGCCGAACACCGGACGGGCGGTCGTCATCCAGCGGATCGACGCGTGTCGCGCGTCGAGCGTGTCGAAGTCCGCGCCGTCGGGCTGGATCTTCGCCTGCACGGCGTCCGTGAAGCCGATGCGCTCGAACGCCTTGTTCCATTCGAGGACGCCGGCGACGATCGTGTCGCGGTAGCGCAGCGGGACGTTGCGATCGATCCAGAACACGATCGGCTGCTTCGGCTCCGAGAGCGCCGCAGCGGGATCCTTCTTCTCGAGCCGCCAGCGCTTGACCAGATTGATCCTGGGCGTGAGCGTCCGGGTGTTCGAGTAGTCGAACCGCGACACGGTGAAGTGACCGACGCGCGCGTCCGCGATGCGCGGGCGCATCGGCTCGTCGGGAAGCTTCGCCAGGTTGTACTGGAAGCCCAGGAACAGGCTGCGCGGGTCGGGCAGCGTCGAAGGCGTGCTCGGCACCGGCGCGCCCGGCGTGACGACCGGCGGGGGCTGCTGGAGCCGCGACGCCGAGTAGTGTGCGTTGACCAGGACGCCGATCGCGTCCGCGGACGAACGCGCGCGCGCGATCGACGTGTTGCGCGCGTCGAACGCGTAGGGCTGGCGGTACGCGCGGTCCAGCAGTGCGTACGCGCCCGGGATGTCGGCGAACAGCAGCGCGTTGAGCTCCACCAGCACCGTCTTTCGGTCGGGATGCGGCAGCGATGCCACCGGCGCGGACGCGAGCAGGCTGTCGGAGAACCCTTCCGCGACGGCGGTGGCCTCGGGCGTCGCCGGCTGCGCGAAGAAGCGATCGTTGCGCGCGACGAGCTGCACGGTGCTGCCGATCTTGCGGAACTCGACGATGTGCGAGCGACCCATCAGGCCGCCGAACAGGAAGCTCTCGCCGATGCCGCTCGCGAGGTTGACCGAGAAGAACATCGGCTTGTCGAACTGGTCGGGCGCGATCTCGATCCACGCCTTCTCGTCTTTCTGCCAGACGGCGAACAGGCCCTTCGACTCCTTCGCCTCCTTCACGACGTCCGCGAACGGGCGTGCCTGCGACGCGGCGGCCGCGGCGGCCGCCGCGGCTGCGGGTCCCGCGGCGCCCTGACGCCCGCCCGCGCCCTGCGCCCCGCCTTGCGCGGCGTTCTGAGCGCCCGCCGAGGCAGCGGCGCTCGCACCGGCGGTGCGGGCGACATCCGCCGTTCCGCGTGCGCCATCGCCGGACGATGCGGCAGGATCGGCCGGCGTCGTCGCGCAGCCCGCGAGCGCAATCGAGAGTGCGCCGAGCGTCAGGACGAACGGGCGGGAAAGGACACGGAGCATGGACACCTCGGGGACGGGAGTGCTTCGTCAGGCCGCGAGCTCGCCGCGCAGCGAGTGCGGCAGCGCGGCCGTGACGACGACGTCGACGTAGCGGCCGACGAGCGCGGGCTCGCCGGCGAAATTGACGACGCGGTTGTTGTCGGTGCGCGCGGACAGCTCCTGCGCGTCACGGGTCGATCGGCCGGTGACGAGGACGCGCTGCCGCGTGCCCGTCATGGCGGCGGACGCGGCGAGGAATTGCGCGTCGATCGCGGCCTGCAGGCGCTCGAGACGCGCCTGCGCGACGTCGCGCGGCACCGGGTCGGGCAGCTCGGCCGCGGGCGTGCCGGGCCGCGGCGAGTAGAGGAAGATGAACGCGCCGTCGAAGCGCACGTCCTCGACGAGCTTCATCGTCCGCTCGAAGTCGTCGTCGGTCTCGCCCGGAAAACCCACGATGAAGTCCGACGACAACGACAGGCCCGGCCGCGCCGCTCGGAGCTTGCGCACGATCGACTTGTACTCGAGCGCCGTGTAGCCGCGCTTCATCGCCGCGAGGATGCGGTCGGATCCCGACTGGACCGGCAGGTGCAGCTGCGACACGAGCTTGTCCACGCTGCGGTAGACGTCGACGAGCCGCGGCGTCATCTCCTTCGGGTGCGACGTCGTGTAGCGGATGCGCTCGATGCCGGGCACCTCGGCGACGTGCTCGACCAGCGTCGCGAAGTCGGCGATCGCGTCGGTGCCGTCGATCGCACCGCGGTAGGCATTGACGTTCTGGCCGAGCAGCGTCACCTCCCTCACGCCCTGCAGCGCGAGGTCGGCGACCTCGGTCAGCACGTCGTCTAGCGGGCGCGAGACCTCCTCGCCGCGCGTGTAGGGAACGACGCAGAACGTGCAGTACTTGCTGCAACCCTCCATGATCGAGACGAACGCGCTCGAGCCCTCGACGCGCGGCGGCGGCAGGTGATCGAACTTCTCGATCTCGGGGAAGCTCGTGTCGACCTGCGCTCGCCCGGTCTCGCGGCGCGCGCGGATCAGGTCGGGCAGGCGGTGCAGCGTCTGCGGGCCGAACACGACGTCGACGTAGGGCGCGCGCTTCACGATCGCGCCGCCCTCCTGCGAGGCGACGCAGCCGCCGACGCCGATGATCACGTCGGGGCGCGCGGCCTTGATCGCGCGCACGCGGCCCAGGTCGTGGAACACGCGCTCCTGCGCCTTCTCGCGCACCGAGCAGGTGTTGAACAGGATGACGTCCGCGTCCTCGGGACGGTCGGTCGGCTCGAGGCCGTCCGATGCGGCGAGCACGTCGGCCATGCGGTCCGAGTCGTACTCGTTCATCTGGCATCCGAACGTGCGGATGTAGAGCTTGCGCGTCACGTGGCGTCGGCGCCGGGGCCGGGGATAGCCGGGGGGCGCCGTGGGGGCCGAAGGGGCGGCGAGTATAGCAGGGGGCCGGCACGCCGACCGTGCGGTATCATCGGCGTCGCAGGTGTCCGCCGCGGTGTTCTTCGCGGCGGGTGAAACGGGAATGCGGTGACGCTTCCGGCGCTCGAGCGCCGGCGCGGATTCCGCGGCTGCCCCCGCAACGGTAAGCCCTCGAGGGCCGTCCACTGGCCACTGCCGCGACGAAGCGGCGGGAAGGCGGACGGCCCGCATGGCGAGCCCGGAGACCGGCCTGCGACCGTGCCGCCTTCGCTCCTCCGGGACGCGAGCGTGCGCGGCCCATGAGCGCGGCGCGGGACGGTGCCGACGCGGTCGCCGCCGTGTCGCGCATCGCGCACGTCCTCCTCCGCGTCGAAGCCCTTCCGCACCGCAGGTCCGTCACCACGGCCGGGCGGGGAAGCCCGGCCACACGCGGAAGGTGCGTCCCATGTCCCGACCCGTTCCGGCCCGCCGCACGCGCGATCGCGTCGTGCGCCTGTCCACGCTCGCCGCGACCGCGGCCCTCGCAGGTGCCGATGCGCTCGCGCAGCCCGCCGCGATCAGGTCCGCGACGCTCGATCCGGTCGTCGTCACCGCGGCGCGCAGCCCGCAGTCGATCGCCGACCTCGTCGCCGACGTCACGGTGATCGGTCCCGACGAGATCGCGAGGAGCGGCGCCGACAGTCTCGCCGCGCTGCTCTCGCGGCAGCCCGGCATCGAGATCGTGAACAACGGCGGGCCGGGTGCCACGACCGGCGTGTTCATCCGCGGCGCGAACCGCGGCCAGACGGTCGTGCTGCTCGACGGGCTCCGGATCGGCTCGTCGACGGTGGGCGCCGCGTCGTTCGAGGCGATCCCTCTCGACCAGATCGAGCGCATCGAGATCCTGCGCGGACCCGCGTCGTCGCTCTACGGCGCCGACGCGATCGGCGGCGTGATACAGATCTTCACGCGGCGCGGCGGCTCGTCGCTGGCGGCGAACGCGAGCGTCGGCTACGGCAGCTACGCGACGGCGACCGGCGCGGCCGGCGTATCGGGGACGTCGGGACCGTTCCGCTACTCGCTGCAGGTCGGCGGGCGACGGAGCGACGGCTTCAACGCGGTGGCGAATCCGGCGAACTTCTCGTGGAATCCCGACCGCGACGGCTACGAAGCCGCGAACGCGACCGTGTCGGCGAGCTTCGACTGGGCGAAGGACCAGACGCTCGGTGCGCGATATTTCCGGAACCGGCTCGACAACCGGTTCGACGCTTCCACCGGCCACGACGACCGCACGGTCACGGTCCTGGACGCGTGGCAGGTCGAGAGCCGCAACCGCCTGACGCCCGCGTGGAGCTGGACGATCGTGGCAGGACGGACCGGCGACGACTCGAAGTCGAGCACCGAGTACGGCGAGTACGACTACCGCACGCGCGATACCCAGTACCGGTGGCAGCACGACATCGTGCTCCCGGCCGGCGACCTGTCGCTGGCGTTCGAGCGGCGCGAGGAGCGTCTCACCGACAACGCAGGCTTCGCGGTCACGTCGCGCGACACCGACTCGGCGATCGCCGTCTACCGGCTGTCGAGCGGCCCGCAGGCGCTGCAGCTGAACGTCCGCCACGACGACTCGTCGCAGTTCGGGGCCCGCACGACCGGCACGCTCGCGTGGGGCTGGCGCTTCGCGCCCGGCTGGCGAGTCACCGCGAGCGGCGGCACCGCGTACAAGGCGCCGACGTTCAACGACCTGTATTTTCCCGGCTACTCGAACCCGGACCTCGACGAGGAGACCGCGCGCAGCATCGAGGCCGGACTGGCGTGGTCGGGTGAAGCCGGCGGGGCACGCATCGACGCGCGCGCGACCGGCTGGATCAACCGCGTGCGCTCGATGATCGTCTTCATGTGCGACGCCAGCTACGTCTGCGCGCCGCAGAACGTCGACCGCGCGACGCTCGAGGGCGTGACGCTGACGGCCGACGCGGCGGCGGGCGAGACCACGATCAAGGCGTCGCTCACCCTCCAGTCGCCGACCGACGACGCGACCGGCAACCTGCTGCCGCGGCGTGCGCGCACCTACGGCTCGCTCTCCGCGCTGCATCGCATCGGCCCCGTGCTGCTGTCCGCCGAGCTCTCCGCCTCGTCGAAGCGCTACGACGACGCGGCGAACACGCGCGCGATGGCCGGCTACGCGATCGTCAACCTGTACGCCGAGTGGGCGACGGGGCACGGCGTGACGCTGTTCGTGCGCGGCGACAACGTGCTCGACCGCGACTACGAGCTCGCGGCCGACTATGCCACCGGCGGTGCGCAGGTGTTCGCGGGCGTGCGATGGGCGATGTGATTCGCCGTGCCGCGCTCGTGCTGGGGTTGCTCGTGGCCGTCGGCCCGGTCCATGCGGTGCGCGTCGTGGACGACACGGGCGCGAGCGTCGATCTGGCGTCCCCCGCGCGGCGCATCGTGACCCTCGCGCCGCACGCGGCGG
Source organism: Pseudomonadota bacterium (assembly GCA_022709775.1). Next base: position 12,314 of record JAKLIE010000003.1, on the reverse strand, counting down.
AGCTCGTCGCGGCGGCCGGTGCGGCGTCGCGCCTGGTCGGCGTGATGGCCACCACGGACATGCCGGCCGGGGCGCGTTCGCTGCCCGTGGTCGGCGACGCGAACGCGATCGACGTCGAGCGCATCGTCGCGCTGGAGCCCGATCTCGTCGTCGCCTGGCCGTGGTCGTCGCCCGCGCAGGTCGCGCGTCTCGCGGATCGCGGCATCGCGGTGTTCACGACGGCACCGCGCACGATCGACGCGATCGCCTCCGGCATCGAGCGCCTCGGCGCGCTCGCCGGAACGACACCCACGGCAGTGCGGACCGCCGGTGCCTTTCGTGCGCGGATCGCGTCGCTGAAGGCGGCCGCCGCGGGGGCGGCTCCGGTGCGCGTGTTCTACCAGCTCTCCGCGACGCCGCTCTACACGATCGGGGCGGGGCACACGATCACGCAGGCGATCGCGCTGTGCGGCGGCGAGAACGTGTTCGGGTCGCTTCCGGTGCCCGCGCCGGTCGTCAACGTCGAGGAGGTGCTGGCGCAGCGACCCGAGCTGATCGTCGCGGGCATCGAAGGTGCGGCTCGCCCTCGCTGGCTCGACGACTGGCGGCGCTGGCCGGAGCTGCCGGCCGCGCGCGACGAAGGTCTCGCGGTCGTCGACGCCGACCTGCTCCACCGTCCCGGGCCGCGCTTCGCCGACGGCGTCGCGCAGCTGTGCGCGGCCGTCGCAGGGGCGCGACGCTGACCGGGAGGGATCGACGGCGCCGGGGGTAAGATGCTGTTCCCGACGCCGTGCGCCGGGAACCACGATGAACAAGGCTTTCACGCGCGAGAACGACGCCGCGGAAGACGCGGACGACGACGACCTCGAGGCGGCGCCCGCGCTGCCGGTGGGTTCGCGCAACTACATGACGCCCGGCGGCTTCGCGCGATTGAAGGCGGAGCTCGATCGCCTGGTCGCGACCGAGCGGCCTGCGCTGGTCGCGACGGTCGCGTGGGCGGCGTCGAACGGCGACCGCTCCGAGAACGGCGACTACCTTTACGGCAAGAAGCGTCTGCGCGAGATCGACCGGCGCATCCGATTCCTGGTGAAGCGCCTCGACGCCGCGGAGGTGGTCGATCCCGAGGCGCGCGCGCGCGACGGCGCCGACCAGGTGTACTTCGGCGCGACGGTCGAGTACGCGACGAAGGGCGGCGACCGGCGCACGATCGCCATCGTCGGGATCGACGAAACCGACACGGCCAGGGGCTACGTGTCGTGGATCTCGCCGGTCGCGCGGGCGCTGACCCGCTCCCGCGAGGGCGACGTCGTGTCGCTGCGCACGCCGGCGGGAGCGGACGAGCTCGAGGTGCTGGAGGTTCGCTACGTGCCGCTCGCCACCGGAGACGGCCCCGACTGACCGGCGGTGGTCATCGTAGGCGTGCCCGGTGTGTCCTTCAGGGAAGGGCGTACCGCGCTCCTGGCCCGGCCCGCCGGGCGCGGTTGACGATGGGGCAGGTTGCCCTCACCATAACATCATGGAAAACGAACTCGCGCTCCTCGAGCAGAAGCTCGCCGCGCTGATCGCGCACACGCGAGCTCTCCGCCTGGCGAACGAGGACCTGCGCCGCAAGCTCGCGGAGGCGCATCTGCACGAGCGCACGCTCGAAGAGCGGATGCGCGTGGCGGCCACGCGGCTCGACGCGCTCCTTGCAAAGATGCCGGCCGAATGACCACACGTGCGCCCACGGCGGAAAAGCCGGTCCAGCTCGACGTCTCAATCCTCGGGCGCGACTACAAGGTCGCGTGCAGGGAGTCCGAGCGCGCCGAGCTCATGCAGGCGGTCGCGCTGCTCGACGCGCGGATGCGCGAGATCCGTGACGCGGGCAAGGTCGCCGCGATCGACCGCATCGCTGTGATGGCCGCGCTCAATCTCGCGAACGAGCTGATGCGGGCACGCACCGCGCCGAAGACGGGGCCGGAGGCCCCGCCGATTGACGACTCGCGTGCGCGGCGTAGAATCGAGACCATGCAGTCCGCGATCGACCAGCTGATGGCCGGACAGGAAAAGTTGCTCTGAATGTCGTGCGGCGCGGCGGGAAGCCGCGATGCACCCCCCAATCCCTGCGGTGTACGAGACTGGCCAGTCATTCCTTGAACCAATGCCCATTGGCGAGGCTGCCGACGCCTTGAAGCGAGCCGGTGTGCGCTTCCCACGCGGAAGTGCCTGATGGCTCCGGCAGGCGGCCACCCTGAACCCAGGTTCAGGAAGCAGGCCTGACGGCACATGCGGGGACCCATCCGGACGGGCGACGATTCGCCCGTGCTTTCGACAGGGCGGCGCCGGAGACGGCGCCGTTCCTGTTTTGCACGAAGACCGACGCGATGCGCCACTGGCTGATGAAGTCCGAGCCGGACGAGTTCTCGATCGACGACCTCGCGCGGGCGCCGCGCCGCACGACCTCGTGGTTCGGCGTGCGCAACTACCAGGCGCGCAACTACATGCGCGACGGCATGAAGGTCGGCGACCTCGCGCTCTTCTACCACTCGAGCTGCCCGGAGCCGGGCGTCGCGGGCATCGTCCGCGTGTCGGCCCCGGCGCATCCCGATGCGACGCAGTTCGACCCGAAGAGCGACTACTTCGATCCGACGTCGACGCGCGAGACGCCGCGCTGGCTGAACGTCGACGTCACGCTGGTCGAGAAGACGCGGCTGGTGCCGCTCGCCGAGCTCCGCGCGGCGAAGGGGCTCGAGGAAATGGTGATCCTGAAGCGCGGCAACCGGCTCTCGATCACGCCGGTCACCGCCGGCGAGTGGAAGATCGTGGCGAAGCTCTCCGGCGCGAAGTCGGCGTGATGCCGTCGGCGCGGGCGCCCGGCTTCATCCGGACGCGCCGCAGCCGTCCAGCATTCTGCGAGTCGGGCGTCGCCCCGACGGGCGGTCCGGCCCGGATGCCGCCGGTACCACGGACCGGCCGGCGATGACGCTCGCGCTCGTCCCGGTCTTCGTCATCCTCGGCGCGTTCGTCGGTTTCCTCGCCGGCCTGCTCGGCATCGGCGGCGGCTTCACCATCGTCCCGGTGCTGGCCGAGGTCTTCGGGCGCCAGGGCGTCTCGGGTGCGCATCTGCTGCCACTCGCGATCGGCACCTCGGCCGCGACGATCATGTTCACGTCGTTTTCGTCCGCGCGCGCGCATCACCGGCGCGGCGCGGTCGACTGGGCCATCGTGCGCTCGCTCGCGCCCGGACTCGTGATCGGCTCGATCGCAGGCGCGCAGGTGGCGAGCGCGCTGCCGATGCGGATCATGGCCGCGGTGTTCGGCAGCTTTACCTGGCTCACCGCGTGGCAGATGATGCGCGCGAGCGCGCCGCACCCGACCGGAGAACTCCCCGGAGGCGCTGCCCTGTTCGGCGTCGGCTCGCTGATCGGGCTGGTGGCCGGCATGGTCGGCACCGGCGGCGCGTTCCTCGCGGTCCCGTTTCTCACGCGTCGCAACGTGAGCATGCACGCGGCGGTCGCGACCTCGGCCGCCATCGGCTGGCCGGTCGCGGTCGCCGCGTCGGCGAGCTACGTCTTCGCCGGACTGCGCCAGCCCGACCTGCCGCCGCACTCGCTGGGCTACGTCTACCTGCCGGCGCTGCTCTTCGTCGCGCTGGCGAGCATGGCGCTCGCGCCGCTCGGCGCGAAAGTCGCGCACGCCTGGCCCGTGGGGCGATTGAAGCGCGCGTTCGCCGCGATGCTCGCGGTGCTCGGCGCATGGATGTGGATGAAGTCGCTCGGGTAACATGGCGCAAGTCGGCTGCAGCGATCGGCGGCCGATCACGACGCGAGGCGGTGCCGGGCGATGCTCCGCCAACGCCGAGTCGGCGCACCGGGCGCCACACTTCATCCGACGTTATCCATGACGATGCACCGAGGGGCGCCCCGCGCGCCGGACGCCGCGAACACGCAGGAGCGGGCGTGGCCGCGGAGCTGATCGCGGTCTACGTCGCGCTCGGCGCGCTCGCGGGATTCCTCGCCGGCCTGTTCGGCATAGGCGGCGGCATGACGATCGTCCCGATCCTCGTCGCGCTTTTCACGCTCGAAGGCTTCGCGCTCGAGCACGTGCTGCCGCTCGCGATCGGGACCGCGGTCGCGACGATCGTGTTCACGTCGCTGTCGTCGGCGCGCGCGCACCACGCGCGCGGCGCGGTCGAGTGGTCGATCGTGCGCGCGATGGCGCCGGGCCTCGTGATCGGATCGCTCGTCGGCCCGCAGATCGCGACAGCGCTTCCGGCGCGGACGATGGCGGCGGTCTTCGCGGCGTTCATGGGATTCACGGCGTGGCGGATGATCCGCAACGCGCAACCGAAGCCGACGCGATCGCTTCCTTCGGCGACGGGGCTCTTCGGCGTCGGCGCAGGCATCGGCCTGCTGTCGGGCGTCGTCGGCGCGGGTGGAGCGTTCCTGTCGGTGCCGTTCATGGTCCGTTGCAACGTCAGGATGCATGCGGCGGTCGCGACCTCGGCCGCGCTGGGCCTTCCGATCGCGCTCGCCGCGACGGTCGGATTCGTGATCGCGGGCCTGCGCAAGTCCGGCCTGCCGCCGCACGCGATGGGTTTCGTCTACCTGCCGGCGCTCGGTGCGATCGTCGTCGCCAGCATGCTGACCGCGCCGCTCGGCGCGCGATTGGCGCACTCGTGGGACGTCGCGAGATTGAAGCGCGCCTTCGCCGCGCTGATGGCCGGTCTCGGCTGCTACATGGCGTGGCGGGCGATCGGCGGCTGACGGCGAGCCGTCGCCGCGGATCGTCAGGCCTTGAGCCGGGAGGCGAGGGCGTCGGGAAGCAGGCGGACGACGAACATGATCGCGCGCCAGTACGCGGGCACGTAGCGCACGGCGCGCCGCGCGGCGATCGCGGCGACGATCGCATCGCCCGCGGCCTCGGGCGTGCCCCACAGCAGGCCGGGGCGCAGGTGCGCGGTCATCGGCGACGCGGTCGGGCCGGGCTTGATCAGGACGACGTGCACCCCATGCGGGCGACAGGCGGCGCGCAGGCCGCGCGCGTAGGCGTCGAGGCCCGCCTTCGCCGAGGCGTAGGCGTAGTGCCCGGCGCGCGCGCGATCGCCCGCGACTGAGCCGATCAGGCCGATCGTCCCGCCGCCCTGTGCGCGCATGCGTCCGGCGAGCGCCTCGGCGAGGCACGCGAACGCGACGAAGTTGACCTCGAGCTCGGCGGCGAGGTAGCCGACGTCGCGCTGCGCGCGCGCCTGATCCGACAGCGAGCCCCATGCCAGCAATGCGACGTCGAGGCCCTCGCGGACATTCCAGGCATTCGCGGCGACGTCCGGCATTCGCGCCGCGGCCGAGAAGTCGGCGACCTGCCGCTCGACGGCCGCCGCGCCGTGCACGAGCGCGTCGGCCGCGACCGCTTCGAGCCGACCGGCGTCCCGCGCGACCAGCACCAGCGAGGCGCCCTGCGCCGCCCAGCGGCGTATGGCCGCCTGCGCGAGCGCGGAGGTGGCGCCGAACACGGCGATTCGCAGGCCCGTACCGGTCACCGCGTCACCCGCTGCCAGAAGTGCGACCGGATGGCCGGATCGCGATGGCGTTCGAGCTCTTCCCAGCGCGGATAGAAGCGGCGAAACGCCTGGCCGGACATCCGCGCGTCCTTCGCGATGTAGACGCGACCCCCGCAGTCGGCCACGCGCGCGTCGAGCTCGTCCAGCAGGCGGAACAGGCGATCGCCCTGCCAGGGAAAGTCGAGTGCGACCGAGGTGCCGGGCAGCGGGAACGACAGCAACCCGGGCGAGGCGACCGGTCCGAACTGCTTCATGACCGGCAGGAACACGCGCATTCCCCGGTCGGCGATCGTGGCGAGGATCGCCGGCACTTCCGTCCGGTCCGCCCCTCGCGGCACGACGAAGTGATACTGCAGGAAGCCGCGCCGCCCGTAGATCCGGTTCACGCGCCTGCAGCCGTCGAGCGGATGCATGAACGGCCACACCGGGACGAGTTGCGGGCGGCGCGCCGCCCGCGCGCAGGCGCGCAAGTAGACCGCATTGAACGCGGCGATCGCGGGGCCGCTCGTCGCGGCCGCGGGGAGATCGAAGGGGACGACGCCCCACGTCGAGGGCTCCGCGTTCCAGTGCGCGGGCCCCGAAGCGGGATCGCCGAGCTTGAAGGCGCCGCGAACCGTGCCTCGCGCGCCCGGCGCGAACCACTCGACCGAATGCGCGTGGGCGCGAGTCGCTTCCTCCGATTGTCCGAAATAGTCGTCCCACGACCCGAACGTCCGCGCGCGACTGACGATGCCGGGACCGGGGACGCGCGCGAGCGCGATCGTCGCGCTCGCGATGATGCCGGTGAGTCCGATGCCGCCGATCGTGGCGGCGAACATCGGATCACCGGGCGCGAGGCGGACCGGCGCCGGACGATCGCTGCGCCGCAGCTCGATGCTTCTGACGTGGCATCCGAACGATCCGGCGGACCAGTGGTTCTTGCCGTGGATGTCGTTCGCGATGGCGCCGCCCAGCGTGACGTGGCGCGTGCCGGGAACCACGGGCGGATACCACCCATGCGGCAGGACGGCCGCGGCGATCGCCCCGAGGCTCGCACCGGCCTCGGCCGTCATCAGGCCCGCGTCGGTGTCGAGCTCGAGCAGGCGTGCACACGGGGTGACGTCGACCAGCGTCCCGCCATGCGCGAGGCAGCTGTCGCCGTAGCTCCTGCCGAGCCCGCGGGGAAGCACGCCGCCGCGCGATGACCACGGCAACGGGTCGTTCGGCCACCAGAGCCGGTGGCGCTGCTGGGGATATCCGGGATAGCGGCCCCAGCTCGATGCGTCGGCATCGATTCCGGCGTCGCGGGCGGTCGGCGGGGACAGCGTGTGGGTAAGGTCGGTCATCGAGAATCGAATGACGCAGGCGCTGCCGCCCGCTGACGTGCGGAATGGCCGCGGCCCCGGCCTGCACCGCCGCCGACGTCGCTCCGTCCCCATGTCCGGCCGCGGCAAGGCGAGCATACCGTACGCGACCGCGCCGCGACGCGCCGGCGCAGCGTCGTCGCCGCGCGACGGACGCGCGGGCGCCGGCGGTACGGCGGGCAGGATAGAATGCGCCCGCAACGTCGCGGCCTTGCGGTTTGCCCGGCGCCGCTTCCGCCTGCCGTCCGCCCTGCCCCGTCCGCGATCCCCCGACGCTCCTGCGTCGCCACCGACGCACCGCGACATGCCCGCCCGACCGAAGCGCACACCGACCGCCGCGATCGGCGCGATCGTCGTTGCGGTGGTCGTTGCCGTGCGGCTCGCGGGTCTCGACTCGCTGCCGGGCGAGTGGTACGGGGACATCTCGACGCTTCACGAGTACGCGCTCGCGGTGCGCAACGGAGACTTTCCTCCGACCCTCTATTCTCTCGGCGTCGGGCCGCTCCATCCGCTGGTCGCTGCCGCGCTTCTGCCCGGCGGCGGGGCAAGCTACCTCGCGTACAAGCTCCTGGGCGCGGGCCTGAGCCTCGCCGGTCTCGCGGCGCTCCACGTGCTCGCGCGCCGCCTCCATCCCGACCGGGCTTTCGCGTGGCTCACGGTGATCGTGGCGGGAACGGGGTCGTGGTTCCTCGCGCTGAGCCGGCTGGGCGACCAGCACCCGCTGCCGTTCCTGCTGACCGTCTCCGCGATGGCGCTGGCAATGGCGCTGCAGCGTGCGGACGAGCGCGCGCGCATCCGTGCCGTCGCCTGCGGCGTCGTCAGCGCCGCCGGGCTGTACGCGTACGGCGCGACGTTCATGCTGCCCGCGGTGGTCGCCGCCGTCGTGCTGGCCGGCGTGTGGAAGGGACGCGTGCCTCGGCCGGTGGCACTGCTGTTCGCGCTGGCACTGGTCGTCGCCGCCGTTCCGATTGCATGGGCCACGCTGGCGCACTGGTCGGACGTCCGTGTCGGTCACTTCGCGCGCGCCGCCGCCGCCGGTCCGGCGGAGATCGCGTCCAACGTCGTGCGCGGCCTTGCCGCCCCCCTCGTTCGCGGCGACGCCAACGTTCGCGTCAATTCGCAGGCGCTGCCGCATCTCGACCCGCTGTCCGGCGTGGCGATGCTCTTCGGCATCGTCTGGTGGCTGCTGGTCGCGCGACGCGCGACAGGCGCGATCGTCGTCGGCGCGTTCCTGGCCTTGCAGCTGCCGTCGTTCATGACGGCCGCCGCCGACGTGCCGAGCGCCGGCCGGACGGTCGCCGCGGCGCCGTTCGCCTACCTGCTCGTGGCCGGCGGACTGTGGTGGGGATACGAGACGGCGTCCCGCCACGCCTCGAAGCGCGTGGCGGCACTCTCGCTCGCAGCGGCGCTGGCTGCGATCGTGGCCATCAACCTGCATCGCTACTTCGTCGTCTATCCCGCGGGCCTGCCGTGGGACAACACCGAGGTCGCGCGTCCGATCGCGCGGCATCTCGCGACGCTGCCTGCCGGAACGCATGCCTATCTCGTCGACACCGGCTGGGGGCCGCTGGGGGTGCCGGAGATCAAGAGCGTCCAGTACCTGTCCGTGCCCGGCTCGCGCATCGACGAGATCCGCGCCGCCGAGCTCGACTGTGCGCGCTTCGCCGCGCTCGCGCGTCCGGGCGTGCTGGTCTGGCGACCGTCGTCGCCGCTTCCGTCGTCGAAGCTCTGCGAATGCGCGGGCGCGCTGCGCACCGACGTGCACGCGAGTCCGGGCGGGCTTCCCATCTTCCGCTCGGCCGCGCTTCCGCCTGGCGAGGCCCCGCCGACCGCATGCTCCGACGAGACCTCGGCAGCGTTCGCCGCCGCGGATGCCTCCGCCACGATCGCAGTCGCGCGCGCGCCCGCCACGGCGCCGCTCTCGGAGGAAGTCACGGTGAGCACGGCCGCCGGGCCGGTGCGGGTGCGGCATCATCCGCTCGACATGGGCAACGCCGCCGACATCTTCGACGGCAACGAGACGACGCTGATGCGCGGCGCGCGCGACAATCCGTTCGGTTTCGAGGTCGCCTGGGCGCGACCGGCGAGCGTCGCGTCGGTCGACCTCGTGCTGGGCTACATGCCGCGCTACGGGATCGCGGTGACGGCCATCGACGGGGCGGGTCGCCGCCACACGATCGACGGCCGGTTCGAAGGCGTGCCCGGCGTCGTTCCCCGGCCGCACCTTGCGTTCGCGCCGCCGGTCGAGGACGTGCGCGAGATCCGCGTGACGATCGACGACGCGCGGCCGCAGCCCGTCGAGGGCGCACACATCCACGTCTACGAGCTGGTCGTGCGCTGACGGGCGTCGTCGGCACACGACGACCAGGACCGGACCGGTCGCGACCGCCGCATCGATGCCCGTCCCGCCCGGGCGACGGAGGTTCCGAACCGCCGGTCAGTCCGCGGCCGCGACGCCGTACCCGACCCGCTCGCGCAGCGCGCCGCCCGCGGCGACGCGCACCGCGCAGTACTTGAACTCGGGGATCTTGCCGAACGGGTCGAGCGCGGGATTCGTGAGCAGGTTCGCCGCGGCCTCGTGGTAGCAGAACGGCAGGAAGATCGCGCCGCGCGGCGTGCCGTCGTCCGCGCGTGCGGACAGCGAAACCTCGCCGCGGCGCGAGGCGACGGTGATCGTGCCGCCCGGCGCGACGCCGAGCTCCGCGAGGTCGTCGGGATGCATCGACGCCACCGGCGAGGGTTCGATCGCGTCGAGCACCCCGGTGCGGCGCGTCATGCTGCCCGTGTGCCAGTGCTCGAGCTGCCGGCCGGTGATCAGCACCCACGGATACTCGCGGTCCGGCTGCTCGGCCGCGCGGATCAGTCCGGCGGCCACGAGGCGCGCCTTGCCCGTGGCGGTGGGAAAGCGCTCGGTGAACACGACCGGCGTGCCCGGATCGCCTTCGTGCTCGCAAGGGTAGGTCACCGAGTGTTCGCGCTCGAGGCGCTCCCACGTGATGCCCGCGATCGACGGCATCGCCTTGCGCATCTCGTCGAACACGTCGCGCGCGCCGGCGTAGTGCCAGTCCAGGCCGAGCCGTCGGCCCATGTCGACGATGATCTCGAGGTCCTGGCGCGCGTCGCCCGGCGGGTCGAGCGCCCGGCGTCCGAGCTGCACGGTGCGGTCGGTGTTGGTGAACGTGCCGGTCTTCTCCGGGAACGCCGAGGCCGGGAGCACGACGTCGGCGAGGTAGCAGGTCTCGGTGAGGAAGATGTCCTGCACGACCAGCATCTCGAGCTTCGCGAGCGCCTCGCGGGCGTGGCCCGCGTCCGGATCGGACATCGCCGGGTTCTCGCCCATCACGTACATGCCGCGGATGTCGCCCGCGTACGCGGCGTTCACGATCTCGACGACGGTGAGGCCCGGCTTCGGGTCGAGCGCCTTGCCCCACAGCGCCTCGAACAGCGGCCGCGCGACGGCGTCGTCGACGCGCCGGTAGTCGGGGAACATCATCGGGATCAGGCCGGCGTCCGAGGCGCCCTGCACGTTGTTCTGCCCGCGCAGCGGGTGCAGTCCGGTGCCGGGCCGCCCGATCTGCCCGGTGATCATCGCGAGCGCGATCAGGCAGCGCGCGTTGTCGGTGCCGTGCACGTGCTGCGAGATGCCCATCCCCCACAGGATCATCGACGCGCGCGAGGTCGCGAACGCGCGCGCCACGTCCCGGATCGTCGCGGCGGGTATCCCGCACACCTCCGCCATCGCCTCGGGGCTGAACGCCGCGACGTTCCGCGCGATCTCGTCGTAGCCGGTCGTGCGGTCGGCGACGAACGTCCGGTCGACGAGCCCTTCCTCGACGATCGTGTGCATCATCGCGTTCAGCAGCGCGACGTCGGTGTCAGGCTTGAACTGCAGGTACCGCCACGCGTGGCGGGCGAGCTCGGAGCGCCGCGGGTCGGCCAGCACCAGCCGCGTGCCGCGCTCGACCGCATTCTTGATCCACGTGGCCGCAACCGGGTGGTTGACGACCGGGTTCGCGCCGATGAGCAGCACGACGTCGGCCTGCAGAACGTCCATCACCGGGTTGGACACGGCGCCCGAGCCGATGCCCTCGAGCAGCGCCGCGACGCTCGACGCGTGGCACAGCCGCGTGCAGTGGTCGACGTTGTTCGAGCCGAAGCCGGTGCGTACCAGCTTCTGGAACAGGTACGCCTCCTCGTTGCTGCCCTTCGCCGACCCGAAGCCGGCGAGCGCGCGCGGTCCGTGCGCATCCCGGATGCGGACGAGCGTGCCGCTCGCACGCGCCATCGCCTCCTCCCACGAGGCCTCGCGGAACAGCGCGAGCGGGTTCGCCGGATCGACGGCCGCGTGCGCGTCCTTGGGCACGCCTTCGCGGCGGATCAGCGGCTTCGTGAGCCGCTGCGGGTGCGAGACGTAGTCGAAGCCGAAGCGTCCCTTGACGCACAGCCGCTCGCGGTTCGCCGGACCGTCGCGCCCCTCGACGCGCACGATCGCGTTGTCGTGCACGTGGTAGGTGATCTGGCAGCCGACGCCGCAGTACGGGCACACCGACGACACCTTCCGGTCCACCGGCGCGAGGTAGGCGTCGCGCGCGGGCGCGAGCGCGCCGGTCGGGCAAGCCTGCACGCATTCGCCGCAGGCGACGCAGGAGGATTCGCCCATCGGGTCGTCCAGGTCGAACACGATCGCCGAGTGCGCGCCGCGGTGCGCGTAGCCGATCACGTCGTTGACCTGCGCCTCGCGGCATGCGCGCACGCAGCGCGTGCATTGGATGCACGCGTCGAGGTTGACCGCCATCGCCGGGTGCGAGAGGTCGGCGGCGGGCTGCTCGCGGGCGGGGAACCGCGGCTCGCCGATGCCGAGCTTCGCGCGCCAGTGCTCGAGCTCCGACTCCGGCTTGTAGACGCGCTCCGGAACGTCGGAGACGAGCAGCTCGACGACCGTCCTCTGCGCGTGCACGGCGCGCGGGCTGTCGGTCGCGATCTCCATCCCCGGCGTCGGCGCGCGGCAGCACGACGGCGCGAGGACGCGCTCGCCCTTGATCTCGACCACGCACGAGCGGCAGTTGCCGTCCGGGCGCAGGCCGGGCTTGTGGCACAGCCGCGGAACCGGAACGCCGAGGCGGTCGGCGACCTCGAGGATCGTCTCGCCGGGGGCCGCCGTCGCTTCGACGCCGTTCAGCCTGAACGCGATCGTGCGCGCGGCGACGGAGGCTTCGTGCGGAGCGTTCACATCGTCTCCATCACACGCCGCCGGGCACGTGATCGCGAATCTCCCCTCTCCCTCGGGGAGAGAGGCGGGGGTGAGGCGATCCTGCGCTGACGGAGGCACGAATCTCCCCTCTCCCTCGGGGAGAGAGGCGGGGGTGAGGCGATCCTGCGCTGACGGAGGCACGAATCTCCCCTCTCCCTCGGGGAGAGGGGCGGGGGTGAGGCGATCCTGCGCTGACGGAGGC
>JAKLIE010000299.1 GCA_022709775.1 Pseudomonadota bacterium | reverse complement strand
GCGACGGGCGAGCTCGACAGCCCGTTCTCGCCCGCGTACCTGCTCGACGCGCTCGGCGTCACGTCGCGCGCCATCTATCCGGTCGCGAAGATCTGGCGACCACTGATGGAACGGCTCGTCGCCGACATCACGCCCTCGGCGAACAAGGTCTACATCCGCGTCAACCGCTTCCTCGCCGACCGCAACGTTCTGCCCGACATCAAGGCGGCGCTCCGTGCCAGGAGCGACCTGTGGCCGGCGGACGACCGCGACCTGCTGCCGGCGTTCAGCCGGCTGATGAGCGAAGCGGGTCCGATGCCGACCGACATCGTCATTCCGCCGACGTTCTCCGATCCGGACGCCCCGCTCGCGCTCCGGTTCGTCGACCGGCCGCCGTCGCCGCGACCGGCAGCGGAGCCGCCCGGCAACGCCCCTGCTCCCCCGCGCAGCGAGCCCGCTCCCGTGGCGCTGGCCGTTGCCCCGCAGGTGATGGCCGGCCTCGCCGCGCTGTCCAAGATCGCTTCGAGCATGCCGCCGGAGGCGCTCGCGCCCGCCGCCGCCCCGGGAGACATGCCGAGCATCGACCCGATGATGGCGCTCGGGACGAACTCGCCGCTGTTCAGGATGCTCGCGCAGTGGCAGCGCCTCGACCTGCCGGCCGCGATCGCGCAGGCGGCACCGAAGGCGGAGGACGGCGCGGGCGTGACGGTGCCGCAGAACCTGGTGCCGTACATCCGGCTCGCGATCGCCGACCAGCTCGAGCACGAGACCGACCGCATCACGATGGACGTGATCGCGCTTCTGTTCGACTACGTGTTCCGCGACCCGTCGATCCCCGAGTCGCTGCGCGAGCTGTTCGGGCGCCTCCAGGTCCCGGTCGTCAAGGTGGGTCTCCTCGACCGGACGTTCTTTTCGGACCGCGGGCATCCGGCACGGAAGTTCCTCGACCACCTCGCGTCGGCCGCGATCGGCGCGACCGGCGACGCGCGGTACTTCGACGCGTTCCAGCGGACGGCGACGACCGTCGTCGACGACGTCTGCTACAGCTTCGAGATCGACGTCGCGGCGTTCGCGCAGGCCGACCGCAAGCTGACCGCGTTCATCGAGTCGGAGGCGCGCAGCACCGAGTCCGCGGCCAGCACCGACGTCGCCGCGGCGCTCGCGAACGAGTCGCAGGAGGCCGACCGCTCCGTCGTGCGCGCAGTGCTGCGCGACAAGCTCGGCGGCATCGAGGTCCCGTTCGAGGTGCGCTCGTTCGCCGAGACCGTCTGGGCGGACTACCTCGCGAGCGTGCGCAAGCGCGACGGCGCGGCGAGCGAGGCGCTCACTCGCGGCCTGAGAACCGTCGACGACCTGCTGTGGAGCATCACGGCGAAGGAGCGGACGGCGCAGAAGGCGCGCCTGACGAAGCTGGTGCCCGGGCTCGTCGTGAGCCTGCGCAACGGATGCAAGGCGCTGGGCGTGGAAGCCGAGCGCACGAAGCCGTTCTTCGACGAACTCTATCGCCTGCACATCGAGGCGATCAAGCCCGCGGCGGCGAAAGCGGCGGCGGAGGCCGCCCCGCCCGCCGCGCCGCCGGCCACGGGCCTGCCGCCCGCGAGCAACGTGCACGATTTCGTGAACGACATGGTGCTCGGGACCTGGCTCGCGTTCGATACCGACGAGGGCCGGACGAACGCGCGGCTGCACTGGATCTCGCCGATGCGCACGCGCTACGTCTTCACGAGCCGCCTGCGGTCGCGCGCGTTCGTCTACTCGCCCGAGGAGCTCGCGTGGGAGATCACGAACGGCCGCGCCGCGCTCGTGATGGAGCCGGTGCCGCTCGTCGACCGCGCCGTGTCGGCCGCGCTCGACCGCATCGGCGCGCAACGGGCGGAAAAGGCGGCCTAGCCGGGCCCCGCCCGCCGCCCCGAGGCCGCCGCGCTCCCTCGGGGGGACCTCATTGCGCCGCCACGCGGTTGCGTCCTTCCGCCTTCGCACGGTAGAGCGCCGCGTCCGCGCGGCCGATGAGCGCCTCGACGGTGTCGCCCGGGGCCGCTGCGGCGACGCCGATGCTGACGGTGACGGCCGGGGCGCCGTCGTCCCCATGATGCTCGACCGCCGCGCGTATGCGCTCGCACACGTTCGCCGCCTCTTCGCCGCCGGCATCGGCGAAGACGACCGCGAACTCGTCGCCCCCGAAGCGCGCGGCGAGGTCGCTCTTGCGCGACGCCTGCGTCAGCACCTTCGCGATGCGCTGCAGGACCCGGTCGCCCGCGAGGTGCGACGCCCGATCGTTCACCGCCTTGAAGTGGTCGCAGTCGACCAGGGCGAGCGTGCAGCGTGCGGCACCCTGCGAGAGCAGCGCGCCCAGCGCGCGGTCGAGCGCCCGCCGGTTGCCGATGCCGGTGAGCGCGTCGCGCTCCACCGCGTCGGTCAGCTCGCGGGTTTCGGCGCGGAACTGGTCCGCCTCGCGGCGGGCGCGCTCCCGGTCGAGGCGCAGGCCCGACATGCGCGCACGCTGCTCGGCGATGTCGGCGGCGATCTCGCGCTCGAGCGCGTGGTGGCGCTTGTAGTGCGAAAGCGCGTCGGCGTGGCGTCCGGCGCGCTCGAGCGTCTGGGAAATCTGCAGGTGGACCCGGCGCAGGAGCGGCTTCGCCTGCTGCGTGGCGGCGATCGCGTACGCTTGTTCGAGCGACGCGAGCGCCGCGTCGAGCGCCCCGAGCTCGCGATCGCACTCGGCGAGGCTCGCCAGCGCCTCGCCCTCGGACAGCAGGTCCCCCGACGCCCGCGTCTTCTCGAGGGCGCGCGCCGCCCACAGCCGCCCCTCGACCCAGTCTCCGCGCTCGATGATCACCGATCCCAGGCTCGACTCCGCCGCGGCGATCGCGGGAAGGTCGCCCTCCTCGTTCGCCACGTCGAGCGACGTGCGGATCATCGCCTCGGCATTGGCGAGGGCATCGGACCGGGTGTCGGGATCCGCGCCGCGGCAGGAGGCGTAGATCGCTCCACCGAGCGAGTTCGCGCACTCGCAGATCGCCTGCGGCACGCCGCTCTCGAGCGCGTAGCCGAACGCTCGCTCGAGTGTCGCGACGCCCGCGACGTGGCCGCCGATCTCGGACAGCGTCCCGCCGAGCACGCGGTGCAACGCCGCGAGCAGCTCGCGGTCGCCCAGCCTGAACGCACGGTCGATCTCATTCTCGATGACCGACAGCGCGGTCTCCGAGTCGCCGATGCGCCAGAAGCCGCTGCCGAGCACGAGCGCGGCTTCGACGCCGAGGCGCGCGTCGTCGAGCGCCTCGGCGCGCGTCTGCACGTCGAGCGCGCGCCGGATCGCCGAGGCGAACGCGGCGTCCTGGTAGTCGGCCTGCGCCAGCGCCAGCGCGGCCCACGCTGCAACTTCCTCGTCGTCGCAGGCAAGGGCGAGGTCGTGCGCCGTCGTCGCCGTCTCGCGCGCCTCGGCCACGCGACGCGAGCGCAAGCGCTCGAAGGCACGGCCGAGCGGCGTACCGGCGAACTCGGGAGGAAATCGGGCCATCGTCGAGTCGCAGACGCAAGGCCCGTGCCGGGCCGGGCCGGGTCAGCGCCCGGCCGAGGCCGCGACGGCCGCGTCCCGGGCGAGCGCGAGCAACCGGCCGCGCGCGGTCTCCACGTCCTCCGGGAGGCCGCTCTCGCGGCCTTCGGGAGGGGGCAGCGACCAGCTGCCTTCGGGGATCGCGAGATCTC
Source organism: Pseudomonadota bacterium (assembly GCA_022709775.1). The sequence continues at coordinate 3 of JAKLIE010000299.1, read as the reverse complement.
CGG
>JAKLIE010000298.1 GCA_022709775.1 Pseudomonadota bacterium | reverse complement strand
CCGTCCGGGAAGCGCAGCCAGCACGACGAGGCGCCCGGCGCCGTCGCCACCGCGACCTCGGGAAGGTGGCGCGCGAGCGCGACGGCGATCGCCTCGCTGCGCTCCGCGCAGGCGCGGCGCAGGCGGCGCAGCAGCGCGTCGTGGTACCCCATCGCGAGGAACAGCGCCGCCGAACGCTGGTTGTTCGCGGCCGGGTGGCGGAGCATCAGGCGCCGCATCGCGCGCGCCTCGCGAATCAGGTCGCGGTGCGCGACGATGTAGCCCATGCGGATGCCGGGGGCCAGCGTCTTCGACAGGCTGCCGACGTAGATCACGCGCCCCGACCGGTCGAGGCTCTTCAACGCCGGCTGCGCCCGCCCCTCCAGTCCGATCTCCATCTCGTAGTCGTCCTCGATCAGCACGCGGTCGCGCCGCTGCGCCCAGGCGAGCAGCGACTCGCGGCGCTCGAGCGGCATCGTCACGTTGGTCGGGCACTGGTGCGACGGCGTGAGCACGACGTAGTCGCAGGCGTCGAGGCCGGGCGACGGCGCGAGCCCGGACGCGTCGAGCGGCAGCGCGACGACGGACGGCGTCCGGGCGGCCATGATGTTGCGCGAGTCCGGGTAGCCGGGATCCTCGACGCCGACCGTCGTCGCGGGAGAGACGAGCAGCGTCGCGATCAGGAAGAGCGCGTGCTGCGCGCCGACCGTGACGAGGATCTCGTCCGCGCTCGCGAAGACGCCCCGCCGGGCGAGGAGCCGCGTCTGGATCTGCTCGATCAGGAGCGCGTCGTCGCTGTCGATCAGGTCGCCCGCCCACCCGCGCACCTCGGCACCCGACAGCGCCTGCAGGCTGCACTCGCGCCACCCGGGGATCGGCAGCAGCGCCGGGTCGATCTGCCCGTAGAGGAACGGAAACGGGTATCTCTGCCAGTCGCGCGGCTTGACGATGTTGCGCTGCCGTGCGACCGGGTGCCGGATGCGCGCCGCCCATCCCGCCTCGGGAAGCGCGGACGGCGGGGGTGCGGCCGGCGCCGCGGCGCGGCCGGCGACGATCTCCGGATTCACGTAGTGGCCGCTGCGGTTGCGGGTGACGAGGTAGCCCTCGTCGACGAGGAGCTCGTAGGCGAGCGCGACCGTGTTGCGCGCGACGCCGAGCTGCTGCGCGAGCTCGCGGGTCGAAGGAAGCGCGACGCCCGTCGGCAGCCGGCCGTCGAGGATCGCGCCCGTGAGCATCTCCCGGATCTGCGCCTGCAGGCTCATCCGGCCCTCGAACGAGAGCGGGACCAGCTGGTTCCACATCGGCGGGTCGGTCCGGACGGTCATCGGGGCTCCAGCGCCATCGGGCGGATGCTGCGCCGCAACGCGCACGGGGCCGGGCTGGCCTCACGACCGCCCCTCATCTGGCCCTAGTGGACGGCGGCGCCTTGCCGTTACAAGAGCGTACCATCCCCTGTTCCAGAGCCGCGCCTCCCGGGCGCGGCTCGGACGCCACCGGAGACGCACGATGGGCCACGCCGAATTCACGCTGCGAGACAAGGTCGAGGCACGCCGGATCTCGCTCGACGAGTACTGGATGCCGTTCACGCCCAACCGCGAGTTCAAGGCCGATCCGAAGATGATCGTCCGCGCGGAGGGGATGTACTTCTGGAACGACCGCGGAGAGAAGCTGATCGACGCGTCGTCGGGGCTCTTCTGCTGCGCGGCGGGGCACGGCCGCAGAGAGATCGCCGAGGCGGTCGGCAGGCAGCTTTCGGAGCTCGACTTCACTGCGCCGTTCCTGCGCGGTCACCCGAAGCAGTTCGAGCTCGCGACGCGCGTCGCCGAACTGACGCCCGGCGACCTGAACCGCATATTCTTCTGCAACTCGGGCTCCGAATCCGTCGAGAGCGCGATGAAGCTCGCGCTCGCCTACCACCAGGCGCGCGGCCAGGGCGGCCGCAACGTGTTCGTGTCGCGCGAGCGTGCCTACCACGGCGTCAACTTCGGCGGCGTGTCGCTCTCGGGCCTCGTGAACAACCGCCGCAAGTTCGGCACGGGCCTCCCGGGCATCGCGCACATGCGGCACACGCACCTCAAGGAGAACTTCTTCGTCCCGGGCGAAGGCGCCCACGGGGCGGACCTTGCCGAGGACCTCGCGAGGATCGTCAACCTCCACGGGGCGGAGAACATCGCCGCGTGCTTCGTCGAGCCGATCGCCGGCTCGACCGGCGTCCTCGTGCCGCCGAAGGGATACCTGAAGCGTCTGCGGGAGATCTGCGACCAGCACGGGATCCTGCTCGTGTTCGACGAGGTGATCACCGGCTGGGGCCGCACCGGCCAGGCGTTCGCCGCGCAGAGCTTCGGCGTGACGCCCGACGTGATCACGATGGCGAAGGCGATCACGAACGGCGCGCAGCCGATGGGCGCGGTCGCGATCTCCGAGCGCATCCACGACACGATCATGGCGGCCGCGCCCGAAGGCGCGATCGAGTTCTTCCACGGTTACACGTACTCCGGCCACCCGGCCGCCTGCGCGGCGGGCCTCGCGACCCTCGACATCTACAGGCGCGACGGGCTGTTCGAGCGCGCGCGTGCGTTGTCGCCGTACTTCCTCGACGCGCTTTTCTCGCTCAGGGACCTGCCGCTCGTCACCGACATCCGCGGCTACGGATTGCTGGGCGGGATCGACGTCGCCGTCGACGGGGCGCCCGGCAGGCGCGGCCACGCGCTCCAGAAGAAGCTGTTCGACAACGGGCTCCACCTCAAGACCACCGGCGACGCGGCGATCGTCGCGCCGCCGCTCATCGCCGAGAAGTCGCATATCGATATGATCGTCGACATCTTGCGGAAGACGATCGCGGCGCTCTAGCATTCGCCACCGACGTTCCACGTCACACCCGGGGAGATTTCGATGAAACGTTTCGCGGCTGGACTCGTCCTGGCGGCCCTCACGGCCGCCCCTGCCTTCGCCCAGAAGACCGTGACCTTCGCCCACCAGGACATGATCGTGCCGCTGCGCACGGTCATGGAATCCGGCGAGCTCGAGAAGGCCACGGGCTACAAGATCAACTGGCGCATGTTCGGCGGCGGCGGGGACGTGATCAAGGCGATGGCCTCCGGCGACGTTCAGCTCGGCGAGGCCGGCAGCTCGCCGATCACCGCCGCGGCGAGCCAGGGCCAGGACATCCAGCTCTTCTGGATCCTCGACGACATCGCGGGCGCCGAGGCGCTGATCGCGCGCAAGGGCAGCGGCATCAATTCGATCAAGGACCTGAAGGGCAAGAAGGTCGCCGTGCCGTTCGTGTCGACCGCGCACTACCAGCTGCTCGCCGCGCTCCAGCACAGCGGCGTGAACCCGAAGGACGTCAACATCCTGAACCTGCGTCCGCCCGAGATCGGCGCAGCCTGGGAGCGCGGCGACCTCGACGCGGCGTTCATCTGGGATCCGGTGCTGTCCAAGATCAAGGGCAACGGCACGGTGCTGGCGGACTCGACCTCGATCGGCAAGCTCGGCTACCCGACCTTCGACGGAATCATCGTCAACAAGAAGTGGGCGTCGGAGAACCAGGCGTTCATGGTCGCACTGGTGAAGGCGCTCGCGAAGACCGACGCCGATTACCGCGCCAACAAGGCGAAGTGGGGGGTCGATTCGCCGCAGGCGAAGGCGATCGCCAAGTGGACCAAGGCCGAAGTGAAGGACGTGCCGGCGACGCTCGCGCTCTACACCTTCC
>JAKLIE010000297.1 GCA_022709775.1 Pseudomonadota bacterium | reverse complement strand
GCGCGATGCCCGATGCCGAGCATCCGTACTCGTCGCTCACGCCCGACCTCGTCCTCGACGCGCTCGACACCGTCGGCGTGCACGGCGACGGCCGGCTGATCGCGCTCGGCAGCTACGAGAACCGCGTCTACCAGGCGATGCTCGACGACGGTCCCCCGGTCGTCGCGAAGTTCTATCGCCCCGGGCGCTGGAGCGACGGGCAGATCGGCGAGGAGCATGCGTTCGTGCGCTCGCTCGCGGAGGCGGAGGTGCCGTCGGTGCCGCCGCGCGAGATCGGCGGGCGCACGCTGCACGCGCACGCCGGGTTTCGCTTCGCCGTCTACGACAAGTGCGGCGGACGCCCGCCCGAGCTCGACCGCGACGAAGTGCTCGAATGGCTCGGGCGTTTCCTCGGGCGATTGCACGCGGTCGGCGCGAGCGGACGGTTCGACGTCCGGCCCGCGCTCGACGTCGAGACCTTCGGCACCGCGCCGCGCGACTACCTGCTCGCGAGCGACTTCATACCGCCCGAGCTGCGCGATGCCTGGACCGCGGCGTCGGCGCTCGCGCTGGACGGCGTAAAGCGCGCTTTCGACCGTGCGGGCGACGCCGCGACGTTGCGCCTGCACGGCGACGTCCATCCGGGCAACGTCCTGTGGATCGACAGCGGCACGATGCGCGGGCCGCACTTCGTCGACTTCGACGACGCGCGCACCGGCCCCGCGATGCAGGACCTGTGGATGCTGCTCTCCGGCGATCGCGAGTCGATGGAGCACCAGCTCGCGAAGGTGCTCGAGGGCTACGAGCGCTTCCGCGAGCTCGACCGCCGCGAGCTCCATCTCGTCGAGGCGCTGCGCACGCTGCGGCTGCTGCACTACTCGGCGTGGATCGCGCAGCGCTGGGACGACCCGGCCTTCCCCGCGGCGTTCCCGTGGTTCGGCACGACGCGCTACTGGCAGGACCGCATCCTCGAGCTGCGCGAGCAGATCGGCGCGATGGACGAGCTGCCGCTGATCGTGCCCTGATTCCGCCGCCGCCTCACCCCCGGCAATGCGCTCGGCCGCCGCATCGATGAGCGCGAGTGCGTCGTCGGACGCCCGGTAGAGCTGTTCACCCGCCTGCGTGAGCGTGAGGGTTAGATTGGCCCGGAGGAACAGCGGATGTCCGAGCTGCGTCTCGAGCGCCCTGATCTCGCGGCTGATCGCCGGCTGCGTCACAAGGAGCTCGCGCGCCGCGCGCGTGAAGCTCAGGTGCCGCGCCGCCGCAGGGAATCCACGCAGCAGGTCGAGCGACAACCGCGGCGGGCGGCGCCTTTCCATGACCGGCGGTCATGGCAACGATGACAAGAGATCGTTTGCGCCGGCCGGCGCGGCGGCCGAGAATCCTGCAAAGTTCACTCCGGAAGCCGCGAGGCGCGCACATGCACCGCGACACGATGCAGCGAACGAGGACGGCGACGCGGCGGCGCACGTCACTCGTGGCCGCAGCGCTGCTGGGCGCGACGATCTCGGCGACCGGGCAGGCGTCCGCGACGGTCGACGACGGCCGACTCTGGCGCGTTTCGCGTGCGGGGACCCCGGACAGCTACGTGCTCGGCACGATCCACGTCGCCGACGAGCGCGTCGCGCAGATCGCGCCGCGGGTGGCCGACGCGCTGGCCAGGACACGCACGCTCGCGATGGAGATCGTTCCGGGCCAGGCATTCGCGGACGAGCTCGACGGGCTCGAGACGCTCTCCGGCGGCGCCAGGCTCGAACCGCTGATCGGGCCGGCCGCCTACGCCAGGCTCCGCGTGGAGCTGATGGTGCAGGGCCTGCGCGACGACACGATCGAGCGCCTGAAACCCTGGGCCGCGATGCTGAGGATCACGCGCGCGGACCGGCAGCCCGACGCGCGAAGCCTCGACGAGAACCTGTTCGCGGCCGCCCGCGCCCGGCGCATGCACGTGTGGTCGCTCGAGGCGGCCGAGGAGCAGGCCGCTTCCTTCGACACCGTCCCCGTCGACTCGCAGGTGGCGCTGCTGACCCACGTGCTCGCGCGCCGGGACTCGCCGCTGGCGGCGACCGAGCCCGCGATCGCCGCATGGCTGCGAGGCGACCTCCGCGCGATCGCGCGCCTGCCCGCGAAGGCCGCGGACCGCTTCCCCGCGATGCGCGTCCACTACACGCGCCTGGTCGAGCACATCATCCACGACCGGATCACGCTGCTGCACCACCGGCTGTTCATGCCGCTGCGCAGCGGTCGCGTGTTCGTCGCCGTCGGAGCCTCGCACCTGCCGGGCGACGACGGACTGCTCGCGATGCTCCGCCGCGACGGCTACCGCGTCACGCGCGTCTGGTGAATCACGCCGCGCCGGAAGGCCCCGCCTTCAAAGCGCGCCCCGCAGCGGCGAGCGCGACCATCGTGAGCAACGCGAGGGCGGCACCCAGCGCGAACGCCGCGCGCGCGCCCGCGGCGTCCCACAGCGCGCCGGCGATCCCGCTCGCCAGCAGCATCGCGATGCCACTCGCCAGATTGAACACGCCGAACGCACTGCCGCGCAGGTCGACGGGGGCGTGCTCGGCCACCATTGCGGCGAAGATGCCCTGCGTCAGTCCCATGTGCAGACCCCAGAGCGCCGCGCCCGCGAACACCGACACCGCGCCTGTCGCATACGCAAGCGCCGCGTGCGCCGCGGCGAGCGCCGCGAGGCCGGCGTAGAGCATCGTGGTGCCGCGGCCGCGGTCGAGCGCCGCACCGGCCGGGTACGATGCGACCGAGTAGACCAGCGTCATCGCGACCATCACCCACGGCGCCTGCCCGATCGCGAGCCCGACATCGGCCGCGCGCAGCACCAGGAACGCTTCCGAGCAGCGCGCGAGGGCCATCAGCGCAGCGATGCCGGTGACGAGCCAGAACGCGAGCGGGAGCCGGCGCGCATCGGCGAGCGAGAGCCGCTTCGCCTTCGCGCCCTGCTGCCTGCGGTCCGGCTCGTCGACGCCCAGCACGATCAGCGCGACCGCGAGGAACGCGGGAATCACGGCGAGCCAGAACGCCATCCGGAAGTCGCCCGCGAACCACGCGAGCGCGGCGATCGCCGCGATGGGACCGAGCACCGCTCCCACCGTGTCGAGCGCCTGACGCAGGCCGAAGCTCGCGCCTCGCACCTCGGGCGGCGTGATGTCGGCGATCAGCGCGTCGCGCGGCGCGCCGCGGATGCCCTTGCCGACCCGGTCGGCGAACCGCGCCGCAACCACCCACCCGAGCGTAGGGGCGAGCGCGAACACGGGCTTCGTCAGCGCGGCGAGCCCGTAGCCCGCGAGCACGAGCGGCTTGCGCCTGCCCACCGCGTCGGACAGCACGCCCGAGAACACCTTGACGACGAGCGCGATCGCCTCGGCCGTGCCCTCGATCAGCCCGATCGCGAGCATCGAGGCGCCGAGCCCGGTCGCGAGGTAGAGCGGCAGCAGCGCGTGGACGAACTCGGACGACAGGTCCATGCACAGGCTGACGAGCCCCAGCACGACGACGCCGCGCGGAATGCGCGGGCGGGACGAGGGCGGCATCGGCAGTCCCGTCGGTCGGCAGCTACGCTCTACGCCTGGGCAACCGGGGCCGGACCCGGGATCGGGACCCGGACGGATCGTGCGAGGTTGCGCGCGCCGCGAGGTTACGCAGAGATTGCCTAGAAGTCGAACGCCGCGGTCAGGTCGCCCGCATTCGCGCGAACGCCCGGCAG
>JAKLIE010000296.1 GCA_022709775.1 Pseudomonadota bacterium | reverse complement strand
CGACCGGATCACCGCGCTGCGCAATCGCGACGCGGTTCGCGCGCGCTTCCTCGACTCGCGTCCGCTCGACCTCGTCCGCAACCGCGAGTGGCTCGCGCACGGGATGCGTCGCCCGCGCGAGGCCGTGCTCGCGATCCGGCTCGCGGCCGGCGGCGCGTTCGTCGGCGCGATCGGGTGGAGCGGGTACGACCCGGCGACGGGCGAGTTCGAGCTGGGTCGCGTGATGGTCGACGGCCGCGCGCTCCTGCCGTTCCGGGACGCGCTGCCCGCGGACTACCCGGGCATCGCCGCCGACGCCGGGATGGCGCTCCGGGACTTCGCGTTCGGCCGCATGGGCGTGAAGCGCATGACCAGCGTCGTTATCGGCGACAATGCGCTCTCGAGGCGTGCCGTGCTGCTGGGCGGTGCGCGGCCGGTGGACACGGTGGCGGCGAAGCGTGCGGACGGCACCACGGTGACGCTGCTGCGGCTGGAAATGACGCGCGACGAATGGCGGGCCCTCCCGCCTGCCGACGCGCAACGGATGCGCGACGAATGAGCGAACCCCCCCCGATTCCCCTGTTCCGCGCCGTCGTGCCCCCGCAAGGCCGGGCGCGCGCCGCCGCCGCGCTCGAGAGCGGCTGGATCGGCTACGGCCCGGAGTGCCGCGCCCTCGAGGCCTCGTTCACCGCGGGCAGGGGCGGCTGGGCGCTCGCCACGACGAGCTGCACCGCGTCCCTCTATCTCGCCGGCCGGCTCCTCGCGCGCGACGCGGGCCCGGAACGCGCCGAAGTGATCGTCCCGGCGATCACGTTCGTCGCCTCGGGGATGGCCTTCCAGCAGGCCGGCATGACGCCGGTCGTGGCCGACGTGCGCCCGGACGACCTGACGCTCGACGCCGCCGCGGCCGAGCGCGCGATCACGCCGCGGACGCGGGCGATCGTCGTCGTCCACCTCTACGGCCAGCGCGCGCACGACATCGCCGCCCTGCGGGCGCTCGCCGACCGCCGGGGCCTCGCGCTGATCGAGGACTGCGCCCACCGCATCGACCTGCTCGACGCCGCGCCGCCCGTGGGCGACATCGCGTGCTACAGCTTCAACGCGGTGAAGGAGCTGGCATGCGGCGAGGGCGGCCTGCTGTGGGCGCGCGATGCCGCGCTCGAGGGCCGCGCGCGCAGCGTGTCCAACCTCGGGCTCGCCATCGACACGATGCAGCGGGCCGCGTCGCTGCGCCACGGCGACTACTCGTTCGAGCCCGAACCCGGGCTCAAGCTCCGGCTGAGCGATCTCGCGGCGGCCGTCGTGAACGGAAGCATTCCATCGCTCGCCTCGACGCGCGCCAGGCGACGCGCACTCGTCGAGCGCTACGCGCGCCTGCTCGCGCCGCTCGCGCCGGCGGTGCAGGCCCTCGTCCGCCGCGACGACGACAGCTTCCTGATGCACGTCGTCAGGGTGCCCGCGGAGCTGCGCGACGGCATCCGGTCCGGCATGGCGAAGGCCGGCATCGCGACGAGCGTGCACTACCCGTCGCTCGCGCGCCATCCGATGTTCGGCGATCCGCGAACGCCCGGGGCGCACTGCGCGGATGCGGATCTCGAGATCGTGACGCTGCCGACCTGGATCGGCATGAGCGTCGCCGAGCAGGACCGCGTCGCATCCGCGCTCGCGCGCGCGGTCGACGAGGCCGGCAGCCGCGCGGCATCCGCGCGCTGAAACGCGCCGTGGCAGGCCTCGCCGACCTTCCCGACGCGCTCGACGCCGCGCCGCGGATGACCGTGAGCGCGGAGGACGTCGACGCCGGGCGGCTGCCGATCGTGCAGGCGGAGGCCGCGACGCGGCTCGGACCGGTGCTGCGCATCGACGTGCCCGTGGGACCGGAAGCCGGGCCCTGCATCCACTTCGTGTCGCCGGAGCTGGCCGAGGACGTGCTGGTCGCGCGGCGGCACCTGATGTCGAACGCGGCGGGCTGGGCGCCGATCCTCGGCGGCGGATTCGGGCAGGCGATCCTCAACGTGGACGAGCCGGAGCACGCGGAGCAGCGACGGCTCGCGGCGCCCGCGTTCGCGGGACCGGCGCTGCAGCGCTACATGCCCGGCCTGCTCGCGATGATCGACGCCGAACTGGACGGCTGGGCGAGGGAAGACGCGATCGACCTGTTCCCGGCGATGCGCCGCGTGACGTTCTTCGCCGTCGCCCGAGGTGTCGGCGGCATGGGCGAGGCGGACGCCGAGCGCGCGCTCGGGGCGCTGAGCACGGTGCTCGACGGCTACGAGTTCCTCGACGCGGGTCGCGAGGCGTTTCTCGCGCGGGCCGCCGTCGCCCGCGCGCAATACCTGGACGTGCTGTCGGAGATCATCGCCCGCCGGCGCGCCGGCGAGGGCCGCGGCGACGGCACGATGACGGACCTGTTCGTGTCGGCACTGCCGCCCGGCGACGGGCCGCGCGATGCCGCGGTCCCGTTCCTCGCGATCCTCCTCATCGCGGGGCACGACACCGGCATGGTGATGTACTCGCGCGCGCTTCACCTGCTGGCGCACGACCCCGCGCTCGCGGCGCGCCTGCGGCGCGAGCTCGAGGACGCGGGCGCGACGGCGGCGCGGCCGCTCCAGGCCGAGGCGCTGGACCGCCTGCCCGCCCTCGACCGGACGATGCTGGAGATCGGACGCCTGTACCCGTCCGTCGTCAACCTGCCGCGCGTCGCCACCGAGGACATCGAGGCCGGCGGGTTCCGGGTGACCCGCGGCACGCGCGTCGCCGTGGCGGTCGCGGGCATGCACCGGCGTCCCGACATCCACGCCGATCCGCACCGGTTCGATCCCGAACGCTTCGCCGATCCGAACAGCGCCAGGCTGACCCGGCCGTTCCTGAACCTGACGTTCTCGGGCGGCGCGCGCCTCTGCCTCGGCATGCGGCTCGCGCAGATCGAGTTCAAGGCGATCGTGTCGCGCGCGCTCCTGCGCTACAGCCTCGAGCCGCGCGATCGCGCGCCCGTCGCGCACGGCGGCTACTGGATCGCCCGGCCGTCGGGCCCGATGGTCGTCTCGCTCGGGCGGCGCTGAAGGCGCGCGCGGCACCGGCGCGAGCGTCCCGGCAGCGCTAACAGGCCCTAGTCCCGGGGCGTCTCGATGCCGAGCACGCCGGCGAGCTCGCGCGAGAAGTCGGTCGCGGTGTAACGCTCGAATCCCGTCCTGGCGATCGACTCGCGCCGCGCCGGGTCGTCGATCAGGTCGCGGCACAGCCCCGGCAGCTCGTCGACGGTGCCGGAGACGAATCCCGGCAGGATCGCCGGATCGACGTCCTCCTCGCCGCCCGCCTCGGTCACGAAGCAGCGCCGGTTCGCGAGCGCGGTCGACATCCTCGCGAACTCGAACACCGCGTCCTCGCGATGATGGACGTTGACGATGATGCGCGAGCGCGCGATCCACTGCCGCAGCTCGACGCCATGGACGTTGAAGAGCGCGCGCACGTCGAGTCCCGCCTCGCGGAGTGCGCCGATCGCCCGGTCGCGTCGCGGGCTCGGCCATCCGTAGAACAGGACGTCGACGTCGCGCGGCGCGTCCAGGTCGACCGTCGTGAACGTCGGAATGTAGGCGGGTCGCACGAGGCGCACGCGCTCGCCGGCGCCGAGCGCCGTCCACGCGCGGACGTTGGCCGCGCTGTAGTCCCAGGTCTCGAACGCGCGCACGAACGGGAGCATCGCATCGACGAACGGCGACGACGG